>NZ_JANJFL010000001.1:0-142500 GCF_024584215.1 Pseudomonas sp. LJDD11 | reverse complement strand
CTTAACAAACCACCTACGCGCGCTTTACGCCCAGTAATTCCGATTAACGCTTGCACCCTCTGTATTACCGCGGCTGCTGGCACAGAGTTAGCCGGTGCTTATTCTGTCGGTAACGTCAAAATCGCCACGTATTAGGTAACGACCCTTCCTCCCAACTTAAAGTGCTTTACAATCCGAAGACCTTCTTCACACACGCGGCATGGCTGGATCAGGCTTTCGCCCATTGTCCAATATTCCCCACTGCTGCCTCCCGTAGGAGTCTGGACCGTGTCTCAGTTCCAGTGTGACTGATCATCCTCTCAGACCAGTTACGGATCGTCGCCTTGGTGAGCCTTTACCCCACCAACTAGCTAATCCGACCTAGGCTCATCTGATAGCGTGAGGTCCGAAGAGCCCCCACTTTCTCCCGTAGGACGTATGCGGTATTAGCGTCCGTTTCCGGACGTTATCCCCCACTATCAGGCAGATTCCTAGGCATTACTCACCCGTCCGCCGCTCTCAAGAGAAGCAAGCTTCTCTCTACCGCTCGACTTGCATGTGTTAGGCCTGCCGCCAGCGTTCAATCTGAGCCATGATCAAACTCTTCAGTTCAATACTGCTTGGGTTTTGAGAAAACCCTAAACTTGGCTCAGCAATCTCAAATGACTATGTGATTTCTCGCATGGTCACTTACGTTGCTGATAATCTGTTGACTCTCAGTCTGACAGCGCAAGCACCCACACGAATTGCTTGATTCAATTGTTAAAGAGCGGTTGGTTGAGCCTTTCGCTTCAACCGAGGCGCGCATTCTACGCCAACCTCTTGTTCTGTCAAGCGTTTATTTTCAGAAGTTTCAAACTCATTCAAAACTTCGAAACGCTAGAACCGAACAGCGTGCCGAGCATCTTTCGATTAACTCGTCAGCGGGAGGCGAATCTTACAGCATCCTAAGTTGCTGTCAACTGCCTTTTTCACCGCCGGAGCCAGGAGGCTCGCACCGCCTCCAACCCTTTCTGAACTGCTAACTCGTTGATTACCAAGGAGTTTCTCGTTCATTCCGCGTTGGAAGTGGTGCGCATTATAAGGACATCTGAAACCCCGTCAACCGTTAATTTCAAATATCTCGAAATTAGCGCCTGACCGGTAATAATCGCGGGATTTTCCGGGCCAATGCCGGGATTCGTATTATAAGCAGCACTGCGCCGACAGCTGCATATATGAGCCACTCCTGCAGGTCCGACCGCACAATCCAGAGCATATGCAACAAGCCAAGCAGCAAGACGGCATAGACAAGCTTATGCAGCGACTTCCAGCGCCGCCCAAGCCGACGCTGACTATACCGATTGGAAGTCACTGCCAGAGCCAGCAACCCCAGCCAGGCAAGACTGCCAACAATAATGTAGGGCCGCTTCACCAGCTCGACACCCAATTGCCCCCAGTCCAGGCCAAGAATAAACAAGGCATACAAGGTCACGTGCAGAACCGCGTATGCAAAGCACCATAACCCCAGTTGCCGGCGCACAGCCATCCACCCACCCCACCCCGTAAGGCGGGCCAGCGGCGTCATGCATAACGTGATCAACAAAAGAATCAGCGTGCCAAGCCCCAACCTGTCTACCAGCACCTTGCCCGGGTCCGGCCCCAGCGCAAAGATCCATGCCTCATACAACCACCAGACCGGCCACACCAGCACCAGCATAAAGACCATCAACCGCCATACGCCGTAACGCATCAGTAATCCTTGCGCAGATCCATACCGGAATACAGGGACGCCACCTCGTCCCCATAACCATTGAACATCTCGGTCTGCCGCACATTGGGGCTGAACAAGCCGCTGGGCAACCGCCTTTCTCGTGCCTGGGTCCAGCGCGGATGATCGACCGTCGGGTTCACATTGGCGTAGAAGCCATACTCACTGGGCGCCAGGCTTTGCCAGGTGGTGCGTGGCTGATCATTGACCAGGCTTATCCGCACAATCGACTTTACCCCTTTAAAGCCATACTTCCAGGGCACTACCAAACGCAACGGCGCACCATTCTGGTTGGGCAGCTCACGCCCATACATCCCCACCGCCAGAATGGTCAGCGGATGCATCGCCTCATCAAGTCGCAACCCTTCTACATAAGGCCAGTCAATCAGAGCAAACCCCGAACGCTGGCCGGGCATTGACTGCGGATCCTTGAGGGTCTCGAAACGGATGTAGCGCGCCTTCGAAGTCGGCTCAACCTGTTTGAGCAGTTCAGCCAGCGGAAAACCTATCCAGGGAATGACCATCGACCAGGCTTCGACGCAGCGCATCCGGTAGATCCGCTCCTGTAGCTGGAAGGGCTTGATGAAATCCTCAAGCGCATAGCGGCCCGGCTTAGCCACCTCTCCGTCAATGACCACGCTCCAGGGCTCGACCTTGAGAGACCCGGCATTCTGCGCCGGATCACCTTTGTCAGGGCCGAACTCATAGAAGTTGTTGTAGTGAGTGGCATCCTTGTAAGGCGTGACAGCTTCGTCTTTGACGGTCACGGCCTGCCACTGCAACGAACCGAGCTTGTCGTTGAACCAGCCAGGCGCCCTGCCCGGCTCGACATCAGCATAGCGAGAGGGCTCACCGGCATTGGCCCAGTGCGGCAAGCCGGCCATGGCCAACCCCGCCATGGAACTGCCCAGCAGAGTACGGCGGGAGAGATAGATGGATTCGGGCGTGACATCCGACTCGCGAGAGTCGGATGCAGAAGGAAGCTTGATAAGCATGATGACTCCATAGCTTGAGTGGCAGACACCACCTATAGACTACGGAGTATGCAGAAGATCAGATCACTTGCGCCGCTGTAGACGTAACAGATATTGAGCGGGGCCTGACAGCGCATAACCCAGGAAAATCAACAGCAGGATACGCGGCGGGTCACTGAACACCACGGCAAACACCAACACCACCACAAGAATTGCAACAAAAGGCACCCGCCCCTTGAGATCCAGTTCTTTGAAGCTGTTGTACTTGATATTGCTGACCATCAGCATGCCCGCCGCAGCCACCAGCAGCGCGACCAGAAACGACAGCTTCGAGCCCTGAATGCCGTAGTCACTGAACGCCCACACCGTACCGGCGACCACACCTGCTGCTGCCGGACTGGCCAGACCGATGAAGTAACGCTTGTCGGCTTTGCCAACCTGGGTATTGAAGCGCGCCAGGCGCAGCGCGGCGCCTGCTACATAGATGAAGGCGACCATCCAGCCGACCTTGCCCATATCACCCAGCGCCCAGCCGAATGCCAGCAGGGCAGGCGCAACCCCAAACGCCACCATGTCGGACAGCGAGTCGTATTCAGCGCCAAAGGCACTTTGGGTATTGGTCATGCGGGCCACTCGACCATCCAGGCCGTCGAGCACCATGGCGACGAAGATCGCGATGGCTGCAAACGCGAAGTACTTGCTGGCACTGGCAGAATCGCCGGCGCTCATGGCACTCATCGAACTGATAATCGAATAGAAGCCGGCAAACAGATTGGCGGTGGTGAACAGATTGGGCAGCAGATAGATACCACGGTGCCGAACCTGACGCCCTTCGGCATCACGCACCTCTTCTACATGTTCATCAATGGGTAGCAGGCTTTCGGCGTCAGAACCCTTGCGGGATTCTTCAGGACGTTCGCTCATGAAGATTACCTTGCAGCGGTTTGAAAATATGACAGGTGTCTGCCCCGAGGGTTCGGACGCAAACGATGCAGCTTTATACCAGAACTGGCGGCGCTTGAAGCCCAAACACATGTATCGAGGCTGAACAGTAGACATTTCCTACACGCCAAAATGAAAAAACGCGGCCAAGTGGCCGCGTTTTTTCACATCACCGAGAACTTAGTTCTTGGCTTTGTCGACGATTTTGTTCGCCGCGATCCAAGGCATCATCGAGCGCAGCTGCTCGCCAATGACTTCGATACCGTGAGCGGCGTTGTTACGACGCTTGGCGGTCATCGATGGATAGTTGGTAGCGCCTTCGCTGATGAACATCTTCGCGTACTCGCCGTCCTGGATGCGCTTGAGAGCATTGCGCATGGCCTTGCGGGATTCTTCGTTGATGACTTCTGGACCGGTCACGTACTCGCCGTACTCGGCGTTGTTGGAGATCGAGTAGTTCATGTTGGCGATACCGCCTTCGTACATGAGGTCAACGATCAGTTTCAGTTCGTGCAGGCACTCGAAGTAGGCCATTTCTGGCGCGTAGCCAGCTTCAACCAGGGTTTCGAAACCGGCTTTGACCAGCTCAACGGTACCGCCACACAGAACAGCCTGCTCGCCGAACAGGTCGGTTTCAGTCTCGTCCTTGAAGGTGGTTTCGATGATACCGGTACGGCCGCCGCCCACGCCCGAAGCGTAAGACAGTGCAACGTTTTTGGCGTTGCCCGAAGCGTCTTGGTAGATAGCGATCAGGTCAGGAATACCGCCGCCTTTGACGAACTCGGTACGTACGGTGTGACCTGGCGCTTTTGGCGCGATCATGATCACGTCCAGGTCAGCGCGTGGCACGACTTGGTTGTAGTGGATGGCGAAACCGTGGGAGAACGCCAGGGTAGCGCCCTGCTTCAGGTTTGGCTCGATTTCCTGCTTGTACAGCTGGCCCTGGAATTCGTCCGGAGTCAGGATCATGACCAGGTCGGCAGCAGCAACGGCAGAAGCGACGTCAGTCACTTTCAGGCCATGAGCTTCAGCCTTGGCGACAGTAGCCGAACCTTTACGCAGGCCGATAGTGACGTCAACGCCGGAGTCTTTCAGGTTGCACGCTTGAGCGTGGCCCTGGGAGCCGTAGCCGATGATCGCGACTTTCTTGCCCTGGATGATCGAAAGGTCACAGTCTTTGTCGTAGAAAACTTTCATGGAAATCCCCTGTTATCTCGGCCGTTCAGGCCATATTGCAAATTGATTTAGATGCTCAGCACTTTGTCGCCACGGGCAATGCCCGTCACGCCACTGCGAACTGTTTCCAGGATAGCGGCGGTGCCGATGGCCTGAATGAAGCTGTCCAGCTTGTCGCTGGTGCCGCTCAACTGCACGGTATAAACGCTGGCCGTGACGTCGACGATCTGCCCGCGGAAGATATCCGTGGTGCGCTTGATCTCGGCACGCTGCGCGCCAGTGGCCTTGACCTTGACCAGCATGAGTTCACGCTCGATATGCGCGCTCTCGGACAGGTCGACCAGCTTGACCACTTCAACCAGTTTGTTGAGGTTCTTGGTGATCTGCTCGATCACCTCATCGTGCCCCACAGTGGTCAGCGTCAGACGCGACAGGGTCGGGTCTTCAGTCGGTGCCACGGTCAGGCTTTCGATGTTGTAGTTACGCTGGGAGAACAGACCCACGACGCGCGACAGTGCACCCGGTTCGTTTTCCAGCAGTAGGGAAATGATGTGCCGCATGATTATGTCCGCTCCGTCTTGCTCAACCACATATCGCGCATCGAGCCGTCCTTGATCTGCATCGGATAGACGTGCTCGCTCACATCGACCTGGATGTCGACGAAGACCAGGCGATCCTTCATGGCGAAGGCTTCTTCCAGTTTCGGCTTCAGGTCTTTCAGGTCGGTGATGCGGATGCCGACATGGCCATAGGATTCGACCAGCTTGACGAAATCAGGCAGCGACTCGACGTACGAGTGCGAGTGACGTCCGCCATAGCTCATGTCCTGCCACTGACGGACCATGCCAAGCACGCCGTTGTTGAGCAGGATGATCTTCACCGGCAGGTCGTACTGCAGGCAGGTGGACAGTTCCTGGATGTTCATCTGGATACTGCCCTCGCCGGTCACACAGGCGACGTCGGCGTCCGGGAAGTTCAGCTTGATGCCCATGGCTGCCGGGAAACCGAAGCCCATGGTGCCCAGACCACCGGAGTTGATCCAGCGATTGGGCTTGTCGAAGCGGTAGTACTGAGCAGCAAACATCTGGTGCTGACCCACGTCGGAGGTGACGTAGGCATCGCCTTTGGTCACTTCGTGAAGGGTCTCGATGACCTTTTGCGGCTTGATGATGCTGCCATCGCCACGGTCATACGGGAACAGGTCGCCACCCGCGCGCCATTCATCAATCTGCTTCCACCAACTGCCAACCGCTTGCTGGTCAGGGGTCTGGCCGATTTCCTTGAAGGTCGCGACCATATCGGTCAGCACGCTCTCGACAGGCCCCACGATCGGCACGTCGGCCTTGATGGTCTTGGAGATCGAAGCCGGGTCGATATCGATGTGGATGATCTTGGCGTTCGGGCAGAACTTGGCGGCACCGTTGATGACGCGGTCGTCAAAACGGGCGCCAACGGCCAGGATCACGTCGGTATTGTGCATGACCATGTTGGCGGTGTAGCTGCCATGCATGCCGAGCATGCCGACGAACTGACGGTCAGTGCCAGGATAGCCGCCCAGCCCCATCAGGGTGTTGGTGACCGGAGCGTCGAGCAGACGGGCCAGTTCGGTCAGTGGCGAAGCGCCGTTGCCCATCACCACGCCACCACCGGAGTAGATGACCGGGCGCTTGGCGGCCAGCAGCATTTCGACCGCCTTGCGGATCTGCCCGGAGTGACCACGAACGGCCGGACTGTAGGAGCGCAGCTTGACCTTTTTCGGGTAAACGTATTCGAACTTCTCGGCCGGGTTGGTCATGTCTTTTGGCAGATCGACCACGACCGGGCCTGGACGGCCGGACTGCGCTAGGTAAAAGGCCTTTTTCAGGACATCCGGGATTTCCGACGGGTGCTTGATCATGAAGCTGTGCTTCACGATCGGGCGCGAGATACCGATCATGTCGGTTTCCTGGAAGGCATCGGTGCCCACCAGGGTGCTCGGCACCTGACCAGAGATCACCACCATCGGGATCGAGTCCATATAGGCAGTGGCAATACCGGTAATGGCGTTGGTCGCGCCAGGGCCGGACGTTACCAGCACCACGCCGGCCTTGCCGGTCGCACGGGCATAACCATCAGCCATATGGGTCGCGGCCTGCTCGTGGCGGACCAGGATATGGCTGACTTCAGGTTCCTTGAACAGCGCATCATAGACGTGCAGCAAAGCGCCGCCCGGGTAGCCATAGATGTGCTTAACGCCTTCGTCACGCAGGAAGCGGACGACCATTTCAGCGCCAGATAAAAGCTCCACGTTGTTCACCTCTAAAACGCCAGAATACCGTCCATACGTGGACGGGTCTTAATAGGTTTACTGCCAAGCAGAGCATGAGCGACGGTGGTCGCCGACTACGTCAGCACTGACTGAGCAAGTATTGGGATGTCCCTGAGTGTTGCGGAACGGTCCCACCCAGCGCGAGGTAACGCGTTGCGGGTGTTACAGGTCGACGCGGATGTGCGCCTCATGATCTACCGAGACGGTCTGCTTCTGGCAGTCCCCCTACAGCGAACTTTGGATTGTTGTGATTCGCCCCCTGCAAGTCAAGTGATCCGTAAGCTTTCTTGACGATTGCCGGGTAAATCAGCCGTATTCGGACGGACAGAGGGGCAATATGATAGCTTTCGCCACAACTGACACTTCAAGGATGCATGATGCGCTGGATGACTCTTGCAGCGGTCCTGGCCATGGCCATGACGGCAACCGCTCAGGCCGCTCAGATCTATAAATGGGTCGATGCACAAGGCGTAACGCACTACGACGCCACGCCGCCGGCCGGGCAGCAGGTCGAGTCGATGGACATCCAGAAGCCGGCCATGTCAGGTTCCGTGGCAACACCTGCCACACCTGTAGACCCGCAGCCCGCGATTGACGCCAGGGTCAGAAAGCAGGCGCAGGCAGCCGAAGCCAAGCGCACCGCCAACTGCGAAATCATTCGCACCAACCTGGCCAAACTCAAGGCTTATGCCCGTATACGCGAACCGACCGAAGACGGCTCCAAACGCCTGACTGAGGAGGAACGTCAGGCGCGTATTGGTGAGACCGAGAAGATGATTGCCGAGTACTGCAACTGACTCAGCCGGCCTGAGCGATCAAGCGATCAAAGCGGCTCAGCGCTTCGAGCAGAGCGCGGGCCTGCTCGGCGCGGTCGACAAATACCATCTCGGCCATTTCACGGATACCCGAGGCATTGGGCAATGCCAGGTTCTGCTCGATGATGACTTTCATGCGCGGCAGGAAGATCCATTGCAGCCACTGCTCGAATGCCAGGGTATCGACCGCAAAGGGCTGCTGGCTGGCCAGCGCCTGGGCATCGGGCGGTGAGGCATCCCACCAGCCCTGCTCGCGCAACGCCTGCTCGATCGACAGCAACTGATCTGCCAGCTCTGACACACGCTTGTCCATCAGAGGTTGACCCGGGCTTTCTGACGAGCCTGAGCAGCCCCGGCAGCATCACCCTGCTTTTCACGCGACTGGGCAATCAGCTCCCAGAGGCTGGCCTGCAGGCTGGGGCGACCGTTGGAATAGGTCAGGGCGCGGCGCGACAGTTGCTCGGCCTGGGCGGCATCACCTTGAGCCAGACGCACCTGGGCCAGCTTGTACAGCACTTGCGGCTCGCGCGGGGCAACCCGCTGGGCACGCTCCAGGCTGGACGAAGCGCCATTGAGGTCGCCGCCGCTCTGTTGTTGCTGGGCAGTGGTCAACAGCGCCAGTACCGGACCGTCCAGTTGCTCATCGGCCGACAGCCCGCCGGCATTGTTCGATGGAATACCGGTCGGCACCGATGGCAAATCATAGCTGCCGGTGCTGGCAGGTGCTGAACTGATCGGTGCCTGGTAAGCCCCCGAGGTATCGATCGGCGCCGAATTGACGCTGATCGGTGCCTGACCGACGGGCGCCGAGTAGGTCTGGATGCCGCTGCCACCGGCCGGGATCATCACCGTCACGCCCGAGTCTTCGGGAATCGCCTGGGCCTGAGGCCGGGCCGCCTGGGCGGTATTGGTACGGTAGCCGGTATTGTTGCGCGACGCCGTTACGCGCTCGCTGTTGGATACCTTGGAGCCCGAATCCACCACCGGAATCGAGCCTTGCTGAACACTGGCACAGCCGCTGAGTACTGTCAGGGCAGTTACGGCCGGGAGCCACCATTTATTCACGTCAAACCCTCTTTGCTTAGTTCAGCCAGCCCTTGACCCAGTCCATGACGGCCTCGGCCGGGGCCGGACCGCTGCCACAGGCTGCGCCTGGCACCGGTTCGCTGCCGCGAATATACGGCATCTGCACCGCGTTCGGGCAACTGGCGTCGGAACCCTGCCCTGTCGCGGCATCCACCCAGGCCTGCACCACGTTGTCCGGCATTGCCATGTCCAGCGGCAAAGGCTCGGCCTTGCGCATGAAACTGGTCCAGACCTGCAACGCACCGGTCGCACCGGTGAACGGGGTCTTGCCATTGTCGTCACGGCCCATCCACACCACGGCCAGGGTGTCCTGGCTGAAGCCGGCAAACCAGCTGTCGCGCGAATCATTACTGGTGCCGGTCTTGCCAGCCAGATTCAACGACCCCGGCAACACGTTGTAGACCGACTTGCCAGTACCTTCCCGCATGACCCGCTGCATGGCGTTCTGCACCAGATAGATCGCGCCCGGATCGAAGCGCTGCTGGATCTGGAACGGGTAACGCTTGAGCGGCTCGCCCTCGGCGGTCAATACACTGCGAATGCCGCGCATCGGCGTGTTGAAGCCGCCACTGGCGATGGTCTGGTACATGGTTGCCACTTCCATCGGCGTCAGGCCGCCAGCGCCCAGCAGCATCGACGGATAGGCCGGCCATTCACGCGTCACGCCCAGCTTGTTAAGGGTCTTGAACACGTTCGGCACACCCAGCTCCAGACCCAGTTTGGCCGTGGACAGGTTGTAGGAATGCGCCAGCCCCTGATACAGGAAGATGTTGCCGTGGGATTTGCGGTCGTAGTTCTGCGGCTTCCAGACCTGGCCATCGGCGCCTTTGACCTGGAATGGCTCATCGGCCACCCAACTGGTCAGGGTGTATTTACTCGGCTGCTCCAGTGCCGTCAGGTAGATCGCCGGCTTGACCAGCGAGCCGATCGGCCGCACCGCATCAATGGCCCGGTTGAACCCGGCATAACCGGCCTGACGGCTGCCAAGCAAAGCCTGAACCTCACCGGTTTCCGGGTTGGTCACCACCATCGCCGACTCGACCTCATCGGCGCCCTTGCGCCCGGCCAGACGTTTGAAGGTCTCATCCATCGCGGCTTGAGACTTCATTTGCAGGATCGGATCGAAACTGGTGAAGATTCGCAGACCTTCTTCGGTCAAGTCCTCGTCGCGATAGTCTTCGCGCAATTGACGCTTGACCAGGTCAAGGAAAGCCGGGAACGAACTGTCCGCCAGGCTGCCAGTGCGGGTTACACCCAGTGGCATTTTCTTCGCAGCCGCCACCGCTTCCGGTGTGGCGACCCCCTGTTGCTCCAGCAGGTCGAGCACCAGGTTACGTCGCTCCAGAGCACGCTCAGGGTTGCGCCGCGGGTTGTAATACGACGGCCCCTTGACCAGACCCACCAGCAACGCCACCTGATGCAGTTTGAGTTCCGAGAGCGGCTGGCTGAAGAAATACTGACTGGCCAGACCAAAGCCATGCACGGCGCGCGGGCCGTCTTGGCCGACGAACACCTCGTTGAGATAAGCCTCGAGAATTTCCTGCTTGCTGTAGTGCACCTCAAGCAGCACCGACATCATCGCTTCATTGAGTTTGCGTGACAGGCTGCGCTCGTTGGTGAGGTAGAAGTTTTTTACCAACTGCTGGGTCAGGGTACTGCCGCCCTGGCGCATCTGCCCGGCCGAGGTGTTGACCCAGATCGCCCGGGCAATGGATTTGGGCGACACGCCAAAGTGGCTATAGAAGTCGCGGTCTTCGACCGCTACCAACGCGTCGAGCAGGTAGGGCGGCGCCTGATCAAGCTTGATCAGGATCCGGTCTTCGAGATTTTTCGGATACAGGCCGCCGATCAACAGCGGCTCCATACGCGCCACCGCCAGCTTGGCACCATTGGCAGCGCTCAGGTCGGCGACAAAGTCACCGGAGAAACGCACGCGAATCTGCTGCGCAGGGTCGGCACCTTCATAGAATTGAAAACCGCGAGTGTTCAGATCCACGGTATTGCCATTGACCGCTGCGGCCCCGGGACCATTGGCCACGCTTTCACGACGGTAGCCCAGCGCGTCGAGCTCAATCAGAAAATCGTCGCGGCTAAGCTTCTGGCCGACGAATAGCTCCAGCGGCCGGGCATAAACCTTGGCCGGAATCATCCAGCGTTTGCCAGAAAATTTCTCCTGGACCACGGCATCGAGATACACCGCGAAACCGGCCAGGATAACCAGGCCGACAATGCTGAGTTTCAGCCCCCAGCCAAGCCAGGTACGCAGCCTGCTGGTGGGTGGGCGTTTCTTGGAGGTACGGGAAGAACGGGATCGAGTCATGGGCGCGGATTATACGCACTTTAAAAAGGTTCGACAGACGCCTCGGCCAGCGGTTTGCAGTGCTGGGCCAAGCAGCCATAATGGCCGGCTTGAGGCATTAAAATTCCAAACATTTTGAAGGATCACCTGTGAGCCAGTCACTCATTGCAGCCCTGCAGAACCCTGCCCTGTTTCCCCATCCGGTGGAAAACTTCCAGGTCATCGAAACGCACATCTCATGGGTGCTGCTCACAGGCCCTTACGTTTACAAAATCAAGAAACCGATGAACTTTGGCTTCCTGGACTTCACCAGCCTGGAGTCACGCAAGCACTTTTGCCATGAAGAGCTGCGTCTGAACCAACGCCTCACCGAAGGCCTGTACCTTGAAGTGCTGCCACTGACCGGCTCAGCCGAAGCGCCGCAACTGGGCGGCGAAGGCCCGGCCATCGAATACGCCCTCAAGATGCGCCAGTTCCCGCAAAGCGGCCTGCTCAACGTCATGCAGGCCAACGGCGAACTGACTCAGGCACACATCAGCGAACTGGCCAGCCAGATCGCCCGCTTCCACCTGTCAGCGCCGAAGGTCGGCGACGAAACCGAGCTTGGCTCGCCAGACAGCGTCATGGCCCCGGTGACCCAGAATTTCGAACAGATCCGGCCAATGATCAGCGAAAAAGCCGACTTGCAGCAGCTTGAAGCACTGCAGGCCTGGGCCGAGTCGAGCTTTGAGCGGCTCAGGCCCCTGTTGGTTCAACGCAAGGCCGAAGGTTTTATCCGCGAGTGCCATGGGGATATCCACCTGGGCAACGCCGCGCTGATCGACGGTAAGGTCGTGCTGTTCGACTGCATCGAATTCAACGAGCCGTTCCGCAAGACCGACGTCTACGCCGACATCGGCTTCCTGGCCATGGACCTGGAAGACCGCGGCCTCAAACCACTGGCCAACCGCCTGATCAGCGAATACCTGGAACTGACCGGCGACTACCAGGGGCTGGAGCTGCTGAACTTCTACAAGGCCTACCGCGCTTTGGTTCGCGCCAAGGTCGCGCTGTTTGGCCTGGGGCCGGATGCGGACGCCGAACGCCGCGCCGCCGTGCTCGCTCAATACCGCAACTATGCCAACCTCGCAGAAAGCTACAGCGCCATCACTTCGCGCTTTCTGGCCATCACCCACGGTGTCTCGGCAGTCGGCAAAAGCCAGGTGGCGCTGCGCCTGACCCAATCGCTGGGGGCCATTCGCCTGCGTTCGGACGTTGAGCGCCAGCGCCTGTTCAGCAGCGAGAGCGGCGAGCGCTACGGCAGCGATGCCAGTGCAGCCACCTACAGCCGCCTGAACGAACTGGCCAGCCAGGTTCTGCACGCCGGTTTTTCGGTGGTTCTGGACGCCACCTTCCTCAAGCAGGCGCAGCGTCAGACTGCTGCACATGTCGCAGAGGAAAACGGCGTGCCGTTCCTGATCCTCGACTGTGAAGCGCCCCAGGCCGTTATCGAGCAGTGGTTGCAGCAGCGCCAGACCGAAGGCGGCGACCCCTCCGAAGCGACTCTGGAAGTGGTACAGGCCCAACAGGCTGCCCGCGAGCCGCTGAGCGCCGAAGAAGTCCTGCTCAGCCAGCGCATCCAGACCCATGTCGGCAGCGACCTGGACAATCTCGCCGATGAACTGCGCCAGCGCCTGCCAGGCCTGTAAATAGCTGAAGAGCCGTTGAGCAGATGCTGCTTCACGGCCCCCAGATAGTGGCGATATAATGGCGCCATAAATCCAACGAACCCGAGTTAATGCTATGAGCCAGCCCAAACAGATCGACTCACCGCTGTATCTGTTACTGCGCAAGGATGATGTGGACGGCTTCAACAGGGAAAAACCCAGGGACGGCGTGATCGACCTGCGTGGTGGTGATTTCCGTGGCCTGGACCTGCGTGATCTGGACACTACCGGTATCGACTTTACCGATGCCTACTTCCGCTCTGCCGACTTACGCGGCCTGGATTTGCGCAACATCCCGATGGAAGGCGCCAGCATTGCTCACGCGCAGATTTCCGGAGCCTACTTCCCACCGGAACTGACCGCCGATGAGATTCTTATGTCGGTGAATTTCGGTACCCGCCTGCGCTACCGCACCCGCTGAGCGGTTCTGGTTGTAACCCGCCTGCGCAACGCAGGCGGGTCGCTGCACGTTTGCCTCCCCCCGTTTCCCGCTTGTTTGTCCCGACGGCTCGACAAGACTGAGTTGACGGCTGGATTCGTCGCGCAGCGCCATTGCAAAAAATTAATAAAACAACTGTTGACTTCGAAATGAGAATCGTTATGATTATCACAACTGGTCGCGAGACTGGTCGGTAACCTGAAAGACCTTGGTTCGGACTCTCAGATTATCTCCTCATCAGGCTAATCACGGTTTTTGACCCGGCACTTTGCCGGGTCTTTTTTTGCCTGCTCAATACCTGCCCGCCTCCAGTACACCCAAACTCACCAACAAGTCATCGAGCAGCACAGAGCCGCCGATCCGGACCCGCTGCGGCGAACACCAGGCGCTGCTGAAGCGGCTGCTGGCCAGACTCATGAGCGGTCTGGCGTCATTGAGGGTACGGACCCCGCCAACGATCTTGCAGCCCACCAGCCCTCCCGTTTCCGCTATCGACTCCAGCATGATCCGCACGATTTGTGGGCTGACCGGTGCCACCAGGCGGTCGGTGCAGCTCTTGAGAAAATCCGCGCCGGCGGCTATGGCGTCACGGCAGGCGCTGCGAATCAACTGCGGGTCGCGCAACTCGCCGGCTTCCAGGGTCACAGTAAAACTGGCGCGGCTGCCGCACTCGGCCTTGCACGCAGCAAGCAACTCCGTTACCAGCGGGGCGTTACCGGCAAGCAGGGTGCGAAACGGATACACCACGTCGATTTCATCAGCACCAGAAACCAGCGCCGCACGCGTTTCCCGGACCACCATATCGACGCTGTCGTTGGCCCATGGGAAATTGACCTGCGCCACCACCCGCACTTGCCGCGCTCGCAAACGGTCCAGAGCAGTCCGGGCCAGGCAAACAAAACGTGGCGCCACACAGACCGCCGCCACCGCGCCGACCGGCGTCAGGGCACGCTTGCAGAGGTTAATGATCCGCTCTTCGCTATCGTCGTGGTTGAGGGCCAGCAGTTCCAGCATCTCCAGGGCCCGGAGCGCCAGTTGCTCGGCATCGTCGCTCATTGCGTGCATCTCCCATCAGGAAAAGGATGGGCAGGACAATAACCGAGGCGCCAAGGTAAGAATCTGGCATACCAGATTCAGGGAAGAGAGCTACATGAATGCAGGAAATGTCTGACTCAGGATCAGCGGGCAATCACCAGTGGATGCCCCAACTCCGGATGCGCCTGCACCAGCACGTCCAGACCAAACACCTGCTTGAGCGCTGCCGGCTGCAAGACTTCAGACGCCGTCCCCGCAAGATGCACGCTGCCCTCATTGAGCAGCAGCAAGCGATCGCAGTAACGCGCTGCCAGATTCAGGTCATGGAGCACGATCAGCACCGCCACCGAGCGCTCGGCAAAGCGTCGCACCGCTTGCAGGACGGTGTGCTGATGCAGCGGGTCAAGCATTGAGGTGGGCTCGTCGAGCAGCAACACACAATCACCGTCACCCGGCCAGAGCTGAGCAAGCACCCGTGCCAGATGCACCCGCTGGCGCTCGCCCCCCGACAGCGCCATGTAGCCACGCTCGGCCAGATGCAGGGCATCGGCGGCCTGCAAGGCCGCCTGTACGATCCGCGCATCTTGTTCGGCGCCAGTGACGTGGGGTAACCGGCCCATGCCCACCACTTCATCAACCCGAAAGGCAAAGCTCAGCGTCGAGCTTTGCGGCAGCACGGCCAGACGCCGGGCGCGCTCCTCGGCAGCCCATTGCTGCAGCGGTTTGTCAGCCAGCCACACCCGGCCCTGAGCCGGCTTGAGGTCACCGCTCAGCGCAGCAAGCAGGCTGCTCTTGCCTGCGCCGTTAGGCCCCAGCACGCCGAGCACCTGACCGGCTTGCAGCTGCAAATCGACCCCGCTGAGCACGCTGCGCTCGCCACGCACAATGTGCAGATTCTCGGCCCGCAGCATCAACGCGCTCCCCGTACCAGCAGATAAAGAAAAAACGGCCCGCCCAGCAGCGCGGTAACGATCCCGATCGGCAACTCGGCCGGTGCCAGAACCTGGCGGGCGAACAAGTCAGCGAACAGCAGCAGGCTGGCACCGGCCAATGCCGAGGCGGGTAGCAAGACCCGGTGATCCGGACCGCAGAGCAGACGCACCAGGTGCGGGACGATCAGGCCAATAAAGCCGATCAACCCGGCAGCCGCCACCGCTGCGCCGACCCCCAGCGCCGTGCAGAACACCAGCTCACGCTTGAGCGCCTGAACATCAACCCCCAGGTGACGCGCCTCTGACTCGCCCAACAGCAACGCATTGAGCGCCTTGGCGCGGCGCGGCAGCCAGAGAATGATCAGCAGGCAGACCGGCAACAACGGCCACAACCTCACATAACTGGCGCCATTGAGGCTGCCCAGGTTCCAGAAGGTCAAAGTGCGCAGGGTCGCATCGTCGGCCAGATAGGTGAGCAAACCGATCACCGAGGTCGCCAAGGCAGTCAACGCGATGCCGGCCAGTAACATGGTCGCGACGCTGGTCTGGCCGTCGCGGCGGCCCAGGCGATAAACGATCCCGGTCACCAGCAAACCACCGGCGACCGCGCTGAGCGACACCAGATAAGGCTGCAGCACCGTGGGCAGGCTGGCCCACCAGATACCGCCGACGATGGCCAGTGCTGCACCAAGCGCAGCGCCACTGGACACGCCAACCAGCACCGGGTCGGCCAAGGGGTTGCGAAACAGGCCTTGCATGGCCACCCCGGACATCGCCAATACCGCGCCCACCGCCAGCCCCAGCAAGGTGCGTGGCAAGCGGATCTGGCCGATGATCAGCTCAGCCTGGCCGGCCTCCCCCGCCAACGGCCAGCCCGCCAGCCGCACGATCGCCGCCAGGGTGTCGTTGAGCGGCAGCCTGACCGGCCCCATGGCCAGCGATAACAGGGTCGCCAGCAGACACAGGCCAATCAGCAGCGTAAACAGCAGCCGCGCCGATAACGCGCGCTTCATGGCTGCGGATAAAAGACTTTGGACACGCCCAACAGCGCCTCGGGCAGGCGCGGCCCCAGCCCGCCCACCAGCAACGTCGGATCCAGATCGATCACTCGCTTGTCACGCACCGCCGGCATGGCTGTCAACAACGGATTCTCTTTGAGCAGCGCCTGGCGGGCCGCCTCTCCGGTCAGGGTCCGGTCAGCGACGATCAGCACCTGGGCGGCAAGTCCGGCCATGGCTTCGCTGGAAACCACTTTGTAGCCGTGGTGGCTCGCAAGATTGCGGCCACCGGCCTGCCTGATCAGCCAGTCTCCCACCGTACCGGTGCCGGCCACCATCGGCTTGCCACCGCCGTGGCCGACCAGCAGCAGGACACCGGGAACCGCCTGGCGGCGGCGTGCCTCGGTCAGCCATCGTTGTTGGGTATCAAGCTGGCTGGTAAAGTTCTCGCTCAACTCGGCGGCCCGCTCCGGCACACCGAGCAAATGACCCAGGCGCTGCAGGTTGTCCTTGAGAATGTCGAGTTCAGGCTGCGCCGGTAACACCTCGATTCTCACCCCGGCTGCGCGCAACTGCTCAAGCACCGCCGGCGGCCCCATTTCGTCGGTGCCCGCCATGGCGTCCGGACGCAGACTGAGAATCCCTTCGGCGGACAACTGACGCTGATAACCGATACGCGGCAAGGGCTTGAGCGACTCGGGGTTCTGACTGGTCGTGTCGACCCCCACCAGGCTGGGCTGAGCGCCCAGTTCGACGATCCATTCGGTCACTGCGCCGCCGGCACTGACCAGCCGCGCAGGTGGCTCGGCTGCCGTGGCCATTGGCACCGTCAGCACGCTGACACACAGGGCGACCAGCAAGGCGCGCAGAGACATGCAAGAATTCCTTTTATTGAATACGGGCGCAGCGACTCATGGAGCCGTTGCGAATCGACGACATTTGATAATTGTTTGCATTTAACGGTCAAGCACAATGAAGTTACTTTGCCTTTCCAGCCAACTCGCCGAAGGCAGCAGCCAGGCATTGAGCCTGGACGATCTACAGTTGCTGGCGGTGCGCAGGCATGGGCAGGTGTACCTGTATC
This sequence comes from Pseudomonas sp. LJDD11, assembly GCF_024584215.1. NCBI lineage: Bacteria > Pseudomonadati > Pseudomonadota > Gammaproteobacteria > Pseudomonadales > Pseudomonadaceae > Pseudomonas > Pseudomonas sp. LJDD11. The sequence goes on along the minus strand of NZ_JANJFL010000001.1, from coordinate 124,977 downwards.
GCAATCGCTGTCCGCACCGGAACATACCGCTGCATTGGCAAACAGATCATTGCCTGGATGACTCCGCCAGCCTGATCCGGTGCGCCAGCCACGGCGCACTGTTTCTGATTGAGAGTGGTGAATGCGTGGTCGGCCCCTGCGAAGGCCAGTTTCTCAGTGCCGTACCCTGCCGGGAAGACAGCCAGGGCATCTGGATACTGCCCGACTGATCAGCCGCTCAGAGCGACCGTACCTGCAGGCGCCGGACCAGACGGACCTCCTCGGCGCTGATGTCCACACCGTAGGCCAGCACCTCGACTCCGGCGGCCACGGCCTCACGCAAGGCCGCAGCGTAGACGGGGTCGATCTCCGCAGCCGGGCGCACCGCTTCGATGCCGGCCAGATTCACGCAGTACAGCAAGGCGGCGCGAACGCCCTCGCGCGCCAACGCCGCCAGTTCACGCAAGTGCCGGGCACCACGCTGGGTCACCGCATCGGGAAATGCCGCTACCGGCGAATCATCAAACCCCAGGGTGACGCTCTTGACCTCCAGGTACAGGTCGCCCTGTGGGTATTGCAGGCGAAAATCCACCCGGCTTTTTTCCTGGCCGTAAGGCACCTCGCGCCTGAGGGCGGTAAAGCCGTTGAGTTCGCTGATGACACCGGCACGCAGGGCTTCTTCGACCAGCGTATTGGCCCGTCCGGTATTGATGCACGCCAACCGCCCCTGCGGCGTTTCACTGATCTCCCAAGTGCCCGGCAGTTTGCGCTTGGGATCATTGGAGCGACTGAACCACACCCGGCCACCGGGCTGCATGCAGTTAAGCATCGAGCCGGTGTTGGGGCAGTGAATGGTCAGGCGTTCGCCGCTGTCGGTTTCGATATCAGCCAGAAAACGCTTGTAGCGCTGCAACAGGCGGCCTTGTTCAAGTGCAGGATCAAAGCGCATCAGGCGCTCCAGCTACGCAGGCCACGGGCAATACGCTCGACCGCCTGCTCCAGGCGTTCGAGGCTTTGGGTGTAGGCAAAGCGCACGTGATGGCCGGCTTTATGGCGGCCGAAATCCAGCCCCGGAGTAAAGGCCACATGTTCGGTTTCCAGGAAATGCTGACAGAACGCGAAGGCATCGCCGCCGAACGCGCTGATATCAGCATACAGATAAAATGCGCCTTCAGGCTCCACGGCAATCCCGAAGCCCAACTCGCGCAGCGCCGGTAGCAGGTAATCACGGCGCCGGCCGAACTCGGCACGGCGCTGTTCAAGAATCTCCAGAGTCGGCGTTTCGAAACAGGCCAGCGCAGCGTACTGCGCCACACTCGGCGCGCTGATATAGAGGTTTTGCGCCAGTTTTTCCAGCTCACCGACTGCCGCTGGCGGTGCCACCAGCCAGCCCAGCCGCCAGCCGGTCATGCCAAAGTATTTGGAAAAACTGTTAAGCACGAAGGCATCGTCGTCCACTTCCAGGACACTGCTGGCCTCGGTGCCGTAAGTCAGGCCGTGGTAGATCTCGTCGACCACCATATGGCCGCGATGCGCCTTGAGGGTCGTGGACAATGCCTTGAGCTCATCGCGCTGCAGCAAGGTGCCGGTCGGGTTAGCCGGTGATGCCAGCAATGCACCCACACTGTCCTGATTCCAGAAACGCTCGACCAGCCCCGGCGTCAACTGATAACGCTCATCGGGGCCGACCGGGACCAGTTGCGCGCCGCCTTCAACCAGGCGCAGAAAATGCCGGTTGCACGGGTAGCCCGGATCAGCCAACAGCCAGTGCTTACCCGGATCGACCAGCAGGCTGCTGGCCAGCAGCAGCGCACCCGAGCCACCCGGAGTGATCAGAATACGCTGCGGATCAATATTCAGGCTGTAGCGCCGGGCATAGAACCCGGCGATCGCCTCGCGCAGCTCCGGTAGACCGCGGGCTGCGGTGTAGCGGGTCTTGCCCTCGGCCAGGGCAGCCTGGCCCGCCGCAACGATCGGCTGGGCGGTGGTAAAGTCGGGCTCGCCGATTTCCAGGTGGATCACATCGTGCCCGGCCGCCTGCAGTTCATTGGCGCGCGACAACAAGGCCATGACATGAAAGGGTTCGATGGCGCGGCTGCGCGCACTGTAGTGCTGGACCATGGGCGTTCCTTTGAAATTGGACATTCGGGCACCTCTGAAAACTGCCTGCTGGCTGGGCGCCTGCGGTGTTACCCGCGGCTTGCGCTGGCTGCCGCGCCGATGTTGCTAGAGGCTCCCGTTGATTTGCCTTGTGCAACGGGCAGGCAGACACGATTCTACCCATGAGCTGGCCGCCGCAGGGTGATCAAAGTGCCGCAAAAAGGTGCATTAACAAAAATAAAAAAGAAACTCTGGTGCGCTTTAATGTTCTAGGTTTGATTGTCGGCAACCAGACTTTAACGGCTCGTTCACAACCCGGTGCCATGCACGACAACCGGGAGTAGCGGACGGCGAATTGATCTGGTAAGTTCGCCGGCTTGCACCTGCAGGGCCGACGGGTGTCGGTGATGGAACATCCTGCGCAACAGATTAGAAGAGTGAGAGGCGGTCCCTACATGCCCACGCAAGAAAAGCAACAGAATCTAATCAGCGGTTTCGAGCCTTATGTAGAAACCAAGGGCGAAGAGTACATGGGCGAGCCTATGCGCGCGCACTTCACCAAAATCCTCAACAAGTGGAAAAGTGACTTGATGCAGGAGGTCGACCGCACGGTAGACCATATGAAGGATGATGCGGCAAACTTCCCCGACCCGGCCGACCGCGCCAGTCAGGAAGAAGAGTTCAGCCTTGAACTGCGTGCCCGTGACCGCGAGCGCAAACTGATCAAGAAGATCGACAAGACTCTGCAACTGATCCTCGACGAAGAGTACGGCTGGTGCGAGTCCTGCGGCGTTGAAATCGGCATTCGCCGTCTCGAAGCCCGCCCGACTGCCGACCTGTGCATCGACTGCAAGACCCTGGCAGAAATCAAGGAAAAGCAGGTCGGCAAGTAAGCCTGCCGCCCCTGCAATAAAAAGACGCTTCGGCGTCTTTTTTGTTGAGCCGTTATTATCGCCGCATGAACAAATCTTCTTACGTCGGGCGCTTCGCACCCACCCCCAGCGGTTATCTGCATTTCGGCTCACTGGTCGCTGCCCTGGCCTCTTATCTGGACGCCCGCGCAGCCAACGGCGTGTGGCTGATGCGCATGGAAGATCTGGACCCGCCACGGGAAGTGGCCGGCGCCCAGACCGCCATTTTGCAAACCCTGGAAGCCTACGGTTTTGAATGGGACGGCGACTGCGTGCGCCAGAGCGAACGCCATGACGCCTATGCCCAGATTCTTGAGCGCTGGTTCAGCCAAGGGCTGGCCTACACCTGCACCTGCTCGCGTAAACAGCTGCAAGCCTATGACGGGGTGTACCCCGGCTTGTGCCGCAACCTCGGCCACGCCCCGGATGACGGTGCTATCCGGCTGCGCGTACCGGAGCTTGAGTACCGCTTTACCGACCGGGTACAGGGTGAGTATCGCCAGCATCTGGGCCGCGAGGCCGGTGATTTTGTGATTCGCCGCCGCGACGGGTTTTACGCCTATCAACTGGCGGTGGTCATCGACGACGCCTGGCAAGGTATCAACAACATTGTGCGCGGCGCCGACCTGCTCGACTCCACGCCTCGGCAACTGTACCTGCAAGAGCTGCTCGGCATTGCCCAACCGCGCTACCTGCATGTGCCACTGATTACCCAGCCCGACGGCCACAAACTCGGCAAGTCCTACCGCTCGCCCCCGCTGCCCGCCGACCAGGCCACCCCGTTGCTGCTGCGAGCCTTGCGCGCACTTGGGCAACCCACTGACGAACAACTGCTCTATGGTACGCCGCAGGAAGTACTCAACTGGGCGGTGCAGCACTGGGATGCCGGGCAAATCCCCAGGCTTTCAGTCATTGCGGAGTCTGGAATAGACTGATCCAGAGCGGTTGCCGAATTCTGCTGAAATCGGCGCTTGCAGGTTGTACCGCATTGGTTAACATGCCGCTCCTCACCCACCCAAGACACCTGGTTCAAGGAGGCGCCATGTACATCTACCGACTGGTCCTGCTGCTGGTGGTGGGCATCTATCTGTTTTCGCCAGCCATCATGGACTGGTGGATCGACGCAACAGGCGCCTGGTACCGGCCATACATGCTCTGGCTGATTCTCATCGTGGTGACGTTCATTCTGCAAAGCCAGCGAGACGCCGATGAGCTTTAGCCTGACCCAAATGCTGCTGGTCAGCACGGCCTACCTGCTGGTGCTGTTCGGCGTTGCCTGGATCAGCGAGCGCGGCCTGATCCCACGCTGGATCATTCGCCACCCGCTGACCTACACCCTGTCGCTTGGGGTTTACGCCAGCTCCTGGGCGTTCTACGGCACGGTGGGCCTGGCCTATCAGTATGGCTATGGTTTTCTGGCGACCTATCTGGGTGTTTCCGGGGCGTTTCTGCTGGCGCCGGTGCTGCTTTACCCGATTCTGAAAATCACCCGCACCTATCAGCTTTCGTCGCTGGCCGACTTATTCGCGTTTCGCTTTCGCAGTACCTGGGCAGGCGCCCTGACCACGATATTCATGCTGATCGGCGTCTTGCCGCTGCTGGCTTTGCAGATTCAGGCCGTGGCCGACTCGATCGGCATTCTGACCGGTGAACCGGTGCGCAATCGGGTCGCCGTAGCATTCTGCGCCCTGATCAGCCTGTTCACGATCTTCTTTGGCTCGCGGCATATCGCAACCCGGGAAAAGCATCAGGGCCTGGTGTTCGCGATTGCCTTTGAATCGATCATCAAACTGGTCGCGCTGGGCGCTCTGGGTATCTACGCCCTGTACACGGTGTTCGGCGGCCCGCAACAACTGGAACTCTGGCTGTTGCAGAACCAGACCGCCCTGGCCTCGCTGCACACCCCATTGCAGGAAGGCCCGTGGCGCACCCTGCTGCTGGTGTTCTTTGCCTCGGCCATCGTCATGCCGCACATGTATCACATGACCTTTACCGAAAACCTCAACCCGCGCGCGCTGGTCAGCGCCAGCTGGGGGTTGCCGTTCTACCTGCTGCTGATCAGCCTCGCCGTGCCGCTGATTCTCTGGGCCGGTCTGAAACTCGGCGCACCGACCAGCCCGGAATACTTCACCCTGGGCCTGGGCATGGCCGCGCACAGCAAATCACTGGCGTTGCTGGCTTATGTAGGCGGCCTGTCGGCAGCCAGCGGGCTGATTATCGTCACCACCCTGGCGTTGTCGGGCATGGCGCTCAACCATCTGGTGCTGCCGTTGTACCAGCCGCCGGCCGAGGGCAATATCTATCGCTGGCTGAAATGGACCCGCCGCGCGCTGATCATCGCCATCATCGCTGCCGGCTACTGCTTCTACCTGATGCTCGGCGCCCAGCAAGACCTGGCCAATATGGGCATCGTCGCCTTCGTCGCCACCTTGCAGTTCCTGCCCGGCGTCCTGTCGGTGCTGTACTGGCCGACCGCCAACCGACGCGGCTTTATCGCCGGAATCCTGGCCGGCATCACGGTCTGGGTGTTCAGCATGCTGTTGCCGCTGCTGGGCAATCTCGAAGGCTTCTACATTCCGATGCTGAACATGATCTATGTGCTGGATGACACCAGCTGGCACATGGCGGCGATCGCCTCACTGGCGGCCAACGTGGTGATGTTCACCCTGGTGTCGCTGTTCACCAACGCCAGCGCCGAAGAGGCCAGTGCCGCCGAAGCCTGTGCTGTGGATAACGTGCGCCGCCCACAACGCCGTGAGTTGTTCGTCGCCTCGCCTCAGGAATTCGCCACCCAACTGGCCAAGCCGCTGGGCGGCAAGGCCGCACAAAAAGAGGTTGAGCAGGCACTGCGTGACCTGTACCTGCCCTTCGACGAACGCCGCCCGTATGCCTTGCGCCGCCTGCGCGACCGGATCGAAGCCAACCTGTCCGGCCTGATGGGCCCAAGCGTCGCCCAGGACATGGTCGAAACGTTCCTGCCGTATAAGTCCGGCGGCGAAAAGTACGTGACCGAAGACATCCACTTCATCGAAAGCCGGCTTGAGGACTACCACTCGCGCCTCACCGGCCTGGCCGCGGAACTCGATGCCTTGCGTCGCTACCACCGCCAGACCCTGCAGGAACTGCCCATGGGGGTCTGCTCGCTGGCCAAGGATCAGGAAATCCTGATGTGGAACCGAGCCATGGAAGAACTGACCGGCGTCCCTGCCCAGCATGTGGTGGGCTCGCGGCTGGAGACCATTGCCGAGCCCTGGAAAGGCCTGCTGAGCAGCTTCATCAGCGTGCCTGACGAACACCTGCACAAACAGCGGCTGTCGCTGGAGGGCCAGATTCGCTGGCTGAACCTGCACAAGGCGGCCATTGACGAGCCGCTGGCGCCCGGTAACAGTGGCCTGGTGCTTTTGGTCGAAGACCTTACCGAAACCCAGATGCTCGAAGACAAGCTGGTGCATTCCGAGCGCCTGGCCAGCATTGGCCGACTGGCCGCCGGGGTGGCCCACGAAATCGGCAACCCGATCACCGGTATCGCCTGCCTGGCGCAGAACCTGCGCGAAGAACGCGAAGACGAACCGGAACTGGCGGAAATCAGTAGCCAGATCATCGAACAGACCAAGCGTGTATCACGCATCGTCCAGTCGCTGATGAGCTTCGCCCACGCCGGCGCACACCAGAACAGCGACGAACCGGTGTGCCTGGCCGAAGTCGCACAGGATGCCATTGGTCTGCTGGCACTCAACCGGCGCAACTTTGAAATACAGTTCTACAACCTCTGCGACCCCGACCACTGGGCCGATGGCGACCCGCAGCGGCTGGCTCAGGTGCTGATCAACCTGCTGTCCAACGCACGCGACGCATCCCCGGCCGGCAGTGCCGTGCGGGTCATGAGCGAAGCCTCTGAACATACCGTGGACCTGATCGTCGAAGATGAAGGCAGTGGTATTGCGAAAGCAATCATGGACCGATTGTTCGAACCGTTCTTCACCACCAAAGATCCTGGCGAAGGCACTGGGCTGGGGCTTGCTCTGGTCTATTCCATCGTTGAAGAGCATTATGGACAAATCACCATCGACAGTCCGGCCGATCCTGTACGGCAACGAGGCACCCGTATCCGGGTGACGCTACCGCGACATGTCGAAGCGACGTCCACCGTGAACTGAGACCGTCGAGAGAACCGAATCAATGCCGCATATTCTGATCGTCGAAGACGAAACCATCATCCGCTCGGCGCTGCGTCGCTTACTGGAGCGCAATCAGTATCAGGTCAGCGAAGCCGGCTCGGTGCAGGAAGCTCAGGAACGCTTCAGCATTCCATCGTTTGACCTGATCGTCAGTGACCTGCGCCTGCCCGGCGCTCCGGGCACCGAACTGATCAAGCTTGGCGAAGGCAAGCCGGTGCTGATCATGACCAGCTATGCCAGCCTACGCTCGGCCGTCGACTCGATGAAAATGGGCGCGGTCGATTACATCGCCAAGCCTTTTGACCACGACGAGATGCTTCAGGCGGTGGCGCGAATCCTGCGCGATCGCCAATCGGCGCAACCCCAGTCACAACCCCAGGCCGCCGAGCGCAGTAACGGCAAGGCTGCCAGCGCAGCGGATAAACCGACCGCCGCCAACGCCAATGGCGAAATCGGCATTATCGGTTCCTGCCCGCCGATGCAGGACCTGTACGGCAAGATTCGCAAGGTTGCGCCCACTGACTCCAACGTGCTGGTCCAGGGCGAGTCCGGCACCGGTAAAGAGCTGGTCGCGCGCGCCCTGCATAACCTTTCGCGCCGCGCCAAGGCGCCGATGATCTCGGTCAACTGCGCGGCGATTCCCGAATCGCTGATTGAATCGGAACTGTTCGGCCATGAAAAAGGCGCCTTTACCGGGGCCAGTGCCGGCCGTGCAGGCCTGGTCGAGGCGGCCGATGGCGGTACGCTGTTTCTCGACGAAATTGGCGAGCTGCCGCTGGAGGCCCAGGCACGGCTGCTGCGCGTCTTGCAGGAAGGCGAAATTCGCCGGGTCGGCTCGGTGCAATCGCAAAAGGTCGATGTGCGCCTGATTGCTGCGACCCACCGCGACCTCAAGACCCTGGCCAAAAACGGCGAATTCCGCGAAGACCTTTATTACCGCCTGCATGTGATTGCCTTGAAGCTGCCGGCGCTGCGCGAGCGTGGTAACGACGTGCTGGAGATCGCCCGCGCGTTTCTGGCCCGGCAGAGCGCCAAGGCCGGACGCCCTGAACTACGCTTCGGTGCCGATGCCGAGCAGGCCATCCATCACTACAGCTGGCCCGGTAACGTGCGCGAGCTGGAAAACGCCGTCGAGCGCTCGGTGATTCTCAGTGAGTCGGCGGAAATCTCTGCCGACCTGCTAGGCATCGACATTGAGCTGAGTGATCTGGACGAGGTGGATTTCGTCGGCCTGGCGCCGCTGCCCAATGGCGCAAGCGGGGCCAATCAGGATCCCAGTGAAGACCTGTCGCTGGAAGACTACTTCCAGCATTTTGTCCTTGAACACCAGGATCACATGACCGAAACCGAACTGGCGCGCAAACTGGGCGTGAGCCGCAAGTGCCTCTGGGAGCGCCGCCAGCGCCTGGGCATACCACGGCGCAAGGGTGTCACCAACGAAACCTGATCGCGTGACCAGGTAACAGTTCCCGCCCAGCGAGCAAAACTGTTACCGATCCTTATCCAGACGTAACAAAAGCCGGGGTTTACGGTAACGAAATCCCGGCTTTTTTTCGCCCCCTTGCAATCACGGCACGGCCAAACCCTTGATTTACAAGGACTTCAAAAAGTTGGCACGTGTTCTGCTATATGCTTAGTACAAGAAAAATAAAAACCTGTACCAGCCACATAATAAAAACAAGACGAATCGACTCACGCATAACAAGAACAACACGGCGGAGGCGCAGCTAACTGATTCTTTTGGAGAGGTGTTGTATTTGGGGCTTGCCCCACGACCAGGCTGAGAACAACAAAAACTACCCCAAGGTAGCACCTGAACTGGTTGGATCGATTGATCATTGCAAGACAGCGACCAAAGCAATCCGTTTGCTCTTTACTCTCGGTTTGAGAGGTTTCACAGGCACAAAGCCTTGTGAATGGGCACTCAACAAAAACAAGAAGCCCGACTCAATAATAAAAATAAAGAGCACGCACTTTGGGGGAGCTTCGGCTCCCCCAGTAGCTTCCGGACTTCTGTCACCCTGCCTACAAGGCCCGCAGCACGCGGCCTACCTCCCGCTTAGACGGCTTCCTACACCATTGCTCGATCAAATGCTAGAATCCCCGCCCATCATGCGGTCATTCTCCATTTTTGGCCGAATATTCCTTCAAACAGTGCATCCCATGCTGAAGAAGCTGTTCCAGTCATTTCGTTCTCCACTGCGCACGCCGCAGCAACACACGCGTTCAACGCCGATCGTGCTCAATAGTAATCAGCATTCGCTGCAACGCGCTCAGTTCAGCCGCCATGCGGTGAACATCGTCGAGCGCCTGCAAAGCGCGGGCTACCAGGCTTATCTGGTCGGCGGCTGCGTTCGCGACCTGCTGCTGCAGATCAACCCCAAGGACTTCGACGTTGCCACCAGTGCCACGCCCGAGCAGATCCGCGCCGAGTTTCGTAATGCGCGCATCATTGGCCGACGCTTCAAGCTGGTGCATATCCACTTCGGCCGGGAAATCATCGAGGTTGCGACCTTTCGCGCCAATCATCCCGACGAAGATGAAGAAGAAAACACCCACCAGTCATCGCGCAACTCCAGTGGCCGGATCCTGCGTGACAACGTCTACGGCACCCTGGAAGACGATGCACAGCGCCGCGACTTCACTATTAACGCGCTGTACTACGACCCGGTGACCGAGCGCATCCTCGATTACGCCAACGGTGTACACGATATTCGCAATCGGCTGATTCGCCTGATCGGCGACCCGGAGCAACGCTACAAGGAAGACCCGGTGCGCATGCTGCGTGCGGTGCGCTTTGCGGCCAAGCTGAACTTCGGCATCGAAAAACACAGCATGCTGCCGATCCGGCCGCTGGCACCGATGCTGCGCGATATCCCGGCGGCACGGCTGTTCGAGGAGTCGCTCAAGCTGTTCCTGTCCGGGCATGGCGAGATCACTTTCGAAATGCTCGTCGACCTTGAGCTGTTCGACCCGCTGTTCCCGGCCACCGCCAAGGCGCTGGAATACAACCCGACCTACACCCATACGCTGATCAGCAAGGCGCTGGCCAACACCGACCTGCGGGTGCGTCAGGAAAAGCCAGTCACCCCGGCCTTCATGTTCGCAGCGCTGCTCTGGCCAGCCTTGCCGGCCCGGGTACTGCGCCTGCAAGAGCGCGGCACGCCGCCGATCACCGCGATGCAGGACGCTGCTCACGAACTGATCGTCGAACAGTGCCGCAGCATTGCCATCCCCAAGCGTTTCACCCTGCCGATCCGCGAGATCTGGGACATGCAGGAACGCTTGCCGCGCCGTTATGGCAAACGCGCCGACCAGTTACTCGACCATCCGCGCTTTCGCGCCGGTTACGACTTCCTGTTGCTACGTGAAACCGCTGGCGAACAGACCGATGGTCTGGGCCAATGGTGGACCGATTATCAGGACGCCAACGACAGCGAACGGCGGCACATGATCAGCGACCTGAGCAGCAAGTCCGACGAAACCGGCAACGGCCCGCGCAAGCGCCGCCGCAGCGGTTCGAAACGCAAGCGCGGCAGCGACGATGCAGACCTGTTCAATGACTGAACGCGCCTATATCGGCATGGGCAGCAACCTGGCCGACCCGGCGGCGCAGTTGCGCAACGCCCTTGAAGCCATGACCCGGCTGCCCGGCACCCGGTTGGCTGGGGTATCGTCGTTCTACGTCAGCGACTCATTGCTGCCCGGCCAACCGCGCTACACCAATGCGGTGGCGGCACTGGATACTGATCTGGCGCCCTTGCAATTGCTCGACGCCCTGCAGGCCATAGAACTCGATCAAGGCCGCGAGCGCCTGGAGCGCTGGGGGCCACGTACGCTGGACCTGGATATCCTGTTGTTCGGCAAGCAGTTGATCGATGTGCCGCGCCTGCAGGTGCCGCATTACCACATGCAGGCCCGGGCATTCGTGCTCTATCCGCTGGCCGAGCTGGACGCCGACCTGCAACTGCCAGACGGCCGCCGCCTCGACCAGATGCTGGCCGCCTGCCCCTTCGAAGGCCTTGAGCGCCTGCCAGCCTTGCAGTAGCAATCCTTTAATGCCCAGAGGGCGCTTATAAAAGAAGTTTTTAGAAGCGTCCTCGTAACGGGTAACACCTCCAATTGACTTCACACTCCCGCCTCACGAAGATAGGCCTCCCGCGCCGGCTTGCTGGCGAATGGGCACAAGACAGGCCTTTGCAAAACACCGCGACACGACGGTGTGCCTGCTTTCCAGGATAAATCCCGAGGATTTACAACGCCTGGTGATGGAGGAACTCTACATGCCGGTTACAACCGTTACGTCGTTGCAGTCGCTCAAGCAAAAGGGTGAAAAGATCACCATGCTGACGTGCTATGACGCGACTTTCGCCCATGTCGCCAGTGGTGCGGGCGTCGAAGTCCTGCTGGTCGGTGACTCGCTGGGTATGGTCCTGCAGGGCCATGACAGCACCCTGCCTGTTACTGTGGCCGACATGGCGTATCACGTCGCCAGTGTCAGCCGTGGCAATCAAGGCGCGCTGGTGCTCGCTGACCTGCCCTTCATGGCCAACGCCAGCATTGAGCAAACCCTGCTCAACAGCGCCACGCTGATGCGGGCCGGCGCGCACATGGTCAAGGTCGAAGGTGCTGCATGGCTGGCCGACTCGGTACGCCAGCTCACCGACCGCGGTATTCCGGTGTGCGTACATTTGGGCCTGACCCCGCAAACCGTCAATGTGATGGGCGGCTATAAAGTTCAGGGCCGGCTCGAAGCCCAGGCCCGACAGATGCGGGCCGACGCCATTGCCCTTGAACAGGCCGGCGCAGCGATGATTCTGCTCGAATGCGTGCCCACCGAGCTGGCCCAGGAAATTACCCAGGCCGTCCAGGTGCCGGTCATCGGGATCGGTGCCGGCAGCGGCACCGACGGCCAGGTGCTGGTGCTGCACGACATGCTCGGCCTGTCGATCAGCGGCCGGGTCGCCCGCTTCGTGCGCAACTTCATGGTCGGCCAGCCGGATATCCCGTCGGCCATCAGCGCCTATGTAGCCGCAGTCAAAGACCTCAGCTTCCCTGCCCTTGAACACGGATTCCAGGCATGAACACAGTCAACAGCGTTCAGGCACTGCGTGCAGCCATTGCCCAGGCACGTAAAGACGGCAAACGCATTGCGCTGGTGCCGACCATGGGCAATCTGCACAGCGGCCATACCACTCTGGTGGCCCGCGCCGCTGAACACGCTGACTTCGTGGTGGCGAGCATCTTCGTCAACCCGCTGCAGTTCGGCGCCAATGAAGACCTGGCCAGTTACCCGCGCACCCTCACCGCCGACCAGCAAAAGCTCCAGCAGTCTGGCTGCCACCTGTTGTTCAGCCCCGGTGTGGACGAGATGTACCCCAACGGCATGGGCGAGCAGACCCGGGTCAGCGTACCGCTGGTTTCCGAAGGTCTGTGCGGTGCCAGCCGGCCCGGGCATTTTGAAGGCGTGGCCACGGTGGTCAGCAAGCTGTTCAACATGGTTCAGCCGGATGTCGCGGTATTTGGCGAGAAGGACTTCCAGCAGCTGGCGGTGATCCGCGCGATGGTCCGCGACCTGAACATGCCAATCCAGATCATTGGCGAACCCACCGTGCGCGCCGCTGACGGCCTGGCGCTGTCGTCGCGCAATGGTTACCTGAGTGATGAGCAGCGCGCCCAGGCGCCGGCCCTGTACCGGGTACTGCGCTCGATAGCCGATGCCCTGCAAGCCGGTGACACCCGGTTCACAGCCTTGCTCGACAGTGGCCGCGACGAGCTTGCGGCAGCTGGCTTTCGCGTCGATTATCTGGAGATTCGCGAGGCTACTAGCCTGCGCCCGGCCACCGAGGCTGATCGCGATGTGGTGGTGATTGGCGCAGCGTTGCTGGGCAAAACCCGACTGATCGACAACCTGCACCTGAGCCGCTGAGGCGTCATTGGCTACTGCAACGGCGCCCTGCGATGAACTAAGCTGGGACAGCAGTGCCATAGCCCTACAGATTGGCGTGGTAATCGATGGCACCCTGGCGTGAAATGCCCGTACATTGAGCGGCGCCCCCAATGTCGAGCCTGCGCTACACAACGGCCGCCGCAGCTGCGGCCCTGACATGTCCACTGGCAGTTCAAGTTAAAGGAAACCCCAAGCGATGGCGTACTACCGCAATCCTTCCGATGTGACCGCTCTGCCCGCCTGGCAGGCATTGAGCCAACACCGCCAGGCAATGCAAGACTTCAGCATGCGCGATGCATTCGCCGCTGACCCGCAGCGTTTCAGCCAGTTCACCCTGAGCAGCAATGGCCTGTTTCTCGACTACTCGAAAAACCTGATCACCACCAAAACCCGCGAGTTGCTGGTCAATCTGGCCAAGGAAGCGGGCCTCAAGGAAGCCATCAAGGCGCAGTACGACGGCGAGCTGGTCAACGCCTCCGAAGGCCGCCCGGCGCTGCACACCGCGCTGCGACGCCCGGTGGGTGACAAGCTGCTGGTCAACGGCACCAACATCATGCCCGAAGTGCACCGGGTGCTGAGCCAGATGACCGAATTGGTCGGCCGGATCCATGACGGCCTGTGGCGCGGCTACACCGAAAAGCCGATCACCGACGTGGTCAACATCGGCATCGGTGGCTCCTACCTGGGTCCGGAGCTGGTCTCCGAATCGCTGCTGGCCTACACCCACAAGGGCGTACGTTGCCATTACCTGGCCAATATCGACGGCAGTGAATTCCACGAGCTGTCGATGAACATCCGTGCCGAAACCACACTGTTCATCGTCTCGTCGAAATCCTTCAGCACCCTGGAAACCCTCAAGAACGCCCAGGCGGCAAGGGCCTGGTATCTGGCTCAGGGCGGCTCGGAAGCCGAACTGCATCGTCACTTCATTGCCGTGTCGAGCAACAACGCGGCGGCGGTGGCATTCGGTATTCGTGAAGAAAACATCTTCCCGATGTGGGACTGGGTCGGTGGCCGCTATTCGCTGTGGTCGGCCATCGGTCTGCCGATTGCGCTGGCCATCGGCATGTCCAACTTCAAGGAGCTGTTGTCGGGCGCCTACACCATGGACCAGCACTTCCAGAGCGCGCCGTTCGAGCAGAACATGCCGGTGCTGCTGGGCCTGCTCGGGGTGTGGTATGGCAATTTCTGGGGCGCACAGAGCCACGCGATCCTGCCGTACGACCATTACCTGCGCAACATCACCAAGCACCTGCAACAGCTGGACATGGAGTCCAACGGCAAGAGCGTGCGTCAGGACGGCAGCCCGGTATCGACCGACACTGGCCCGGTGATCTGGGGCGGTGTGGGCTGTAACGGCCAGCACGCCTACCATCAGTTGCTGCACCAGGGCACCCAGCTGATTCCGGCCGACTTCATCGTGCCGATCGTCAGCTTCAACCCGGTTGCCGACCATCATCAGTGGCTGTACGCCAACTGCCTGTCGCAGAGCCAGGCGCTGATGCTGGGCAAAACCCGCACCGAGGCCGAAGCCGAACTGCGTGAAAAAGGCGTGCCCGAAGAGCAGATTCAGAAGCTGGCGCCGCACAAGGTGATCCCCGGCAACCGGCCGAGCAACACCCTGGTGGTCGAACGCATCAGCCCGCGCCGGCTGGGTGCACTGGTCGCCATGTACGAGCACAAAGTGTTCGTGCAAAGCGTGATCTGGGGCATCAACGCCTTCGACCAATGGGGTGTGGAGCTGGGCAAAGAGCTGGGCAAAGGTGTCTACCAGCGCCTGACCGGCGGTATCGAAGAGCCTGCCGAAGATGCCTCGACCCAGGGCCTGATCAACTACTTCCGCGGCCGTCATCGCGGTTGATCCCCTTGTAGGGACGACCCATGCGGGAACGACATTGGTCGTGAAAGCGGCGTGATATTCACAGCAGATAGTGTGAATGTAACGCCCCCTTCACGAGCGAGCTCGTTCCCACTGAGGTAGCAACTCAGATCTGTGAGAACACCCTCTGTGGGAACGAGCTCAGATCGGTAACACCCGCGCTATGCCTACCGGGATTGAACCCTCCTCCCCCTTGCCGCTCCTATTCTTGTAGAGACCCAAGAACAAGGAGCATGGCATGTTGCAGCTCAGCGATTTCCCTCAAGCCGATGCCGTACGCCGCGCAGCGCGCCTGAGCCCGGATGACTATCAGCGCCTGTATCGGCAGTCTATCGAGCAGCCGGAACAGTTCTGGGCCGAACAGGCCAAAGCGTTTCTCGACTGGGATGCACCCTGGACCCAGGTCTGTCAGGCCGACCTGCACACCGGCCAGGCGCAGTGGTTCAAGGGCGGCAAACTGAACGTCAGCTACAACTGCATCGACCGCCACCTGGCCAGCCGCGGCGATCAGCCGGCCATAATCTGGGAAGGCGACAACCCCGGCGAGTCCGCCGAAATCACTTACAAGAAGCTTCATCACCATGTGGCACGGCTGGCCAACGTGCTCAAGCAACGTGGCGTGAAAAAAGGCGACCGGGTGTGCATCTACATGCCAATGATCCCCGAAGCCGCCTACGCCATGCTCGCCTGCACGCGCATCGGCGCGGTGCATTCAGTGGTGTTTGGCGGCTTCTCTCCAGAAGCGCTGCGCGACCGGATACTCGATGCCGACTGCCATACCGTGATCACCGCCGATGAGGGCGTGCGCGGCGGCAAGTACATCCCGCTCAAGGCCAACGTCGACAAAGCGCTGCAAAGCTGCCCGGCGGTCACTACCGTACTGGTGGTAGAGCGTACCCAAGGCGAGATCGACTGGGTCGAAGGCCGGGATATCTGGTATCACCTGGCGCTCAAAGGGGTCGATGACCATTGCCCGCCCGAGGCGATGGACGCCGAAGACCCGCTGTTTATCCTCTACACCTCCGGCAGCACCGGTAAACCCAAGGGCGTGTTGCACACCACCGGCGGCTACCTGTTGCACGCGGCGCTGACTCACAAGCTGGTGTTCGACTACCAGGATGGCGAAGTCTACTGGTGCACGGCGGATGTCGGCTGGGTCACCGGCCACAGCTACATCGTCTACGGCCCATTGGCCAACGGCGCGACCACCCTGATCTTTGAAGGCGTGCCTAACTACCCGGACAGCTCGCGCTTCTGGCAAGTGATCGACAAGCATCAGGTGAACATCTTCTACACCGCACCAACCGCACTGCGCGCCCTGATGCGCGAGGGTTCCGGTCCCTTGCAGAGCACTTCGCGCAGCAGCCTGCGGGTGCTGGGCAGTGTCGGCGAGCCGATCAACCCCGAAGCCTGGGACTGGTACTTCCGCCAGGTCGGCCAGGCGCGCTGCCCCATCGTCGATACCTGGTGGCAGACCGAGACCGGCGGCATCATGCTCAGCCCACTGGTGGGTGAGGCGCGGATCAAACCCGGTTGTGCCAGTCGGCCGTTGTTTGGCGTGCAGCCAGTGTTACTCGATGACAAAGGCCAGCCAATCGAAGGCGCGGGCAGTGGCTTGCTGGCGATCAAGGCCAGTTGGCCAGGGCAGATCCGCAGTGTGTACGGTGACCCGCAGCGGATGCTCGACACCTATTTCAAGCCTTACCCCGGCTATTACTTCACAGGTGATGGTGCGCGCCGCGACGAGGACGGTGATTACTGGATTACCGGGCGGGTCGATGATGTGATCAATGTGTCCGGGCACCGGATCGGCACGGCGGAGGTCGAGAGCGCGATTGTGCTGCATGACAGCATTGCCGAGGCGGCCGTGGTCGGTTACCCGCATGAGGTCAAAGGCATGGCGATCTATGCCTTTGTGACCCCGGTCAAGGGCGTGGAACCCTCTGATACGCTGAAGCAGGAGTTGCTGACGCGGGTCAGTGGCGAGATCGGCAGCTTTGCCAAGCCTGAGCTGATCCAGTGGACGCCGGCGTTGCCCAAGACCCGTTCGGGCAAGATCATGCGGCGGATCCTGCGCAAGATTGCCTGTAACGAGCTCGACAGCCTGGGGGATACCTCGACCCTGGCCGATCCGGCGGTGGTGGATGAGCTGATCGACAAGCGGATGAACCGTTGAGGGGGTTTATCCGTTAAATGCGACCCGGCGCTTGAGCATCAAGGCGCTTAGCCTTCATTATTCGCGAGCAAGTTCGCTCGGGGTTATGCTCCGGCCCGTGGATCAGCCTTAGGCGTTATATGGAATTCATTCGCCGTCGTATCGAAACGCAGGTTCTGAGCCTGACCGGCCTGGCGCTCGGTCAGCTCGACCTGGAAAATCCCAAGGGTGACCCTGGCCTGTTCGGCCCGCAGGCGGTGTGCTGGCGGGTCAATGGGGATTTCACCAGTATGCTGATCGGCGGTATCAGCGCGCTGATGCTGCAGACCCTGCATCCACTGGCATTGTCCGGGGTCTGGGATCATTCGAGCTTTCGTCAGGACATGCTCGGTCGCCTGCGCCGCACCGGGCAGTTCATCTCAGGGACCACCTATGGCTCGACGCAGGATGCCCAGTGGCTGATCGACAAGGTACGGCGTATTCACCTGCAGATCACCGGCACTGCACCGGACGGCCGGATTTATGCGGCCAGCGATCCGGCCTTGCTGACCTGGGTGCATGTCGCGGAGGTCAGTTGCTTCATGGCCGCGCACCTGCGTTACCTCAACCCGCAGCTGTCGCCAGCCGAGCAGGACGCCTATTTTGCCGAAACCGCCCTGGTCGCAGAGCAACTGGGTGCCCGCAACGTCCCGCGCTCACGCCAGGCGATTGCCGAGTATCTGGACAATATCCGCAGCGAACTGGTCTGCGACCAGCGCAGTCATGAAGTGATCCGCCTGCTGCTGGCGGAGCCGGCGCCCAACCGGCTGGTCAAACCGTTCGGCGCGCTGATGATGCAGGCCGGTATCGAGCTGTTGCCCAACTGGGCCAGCACCATGCTCAGCCGCCAGCAGAGCGCGCCCAAGCGCGCCCTGATCCGCACCGCCGTGCGCAGCGTGGCGCCGGTATTGCGCTGGGCAGTGCGCAACGGCTCGGTGCACCGGGCGAGGCGGCGCATGGGGGTGCAATAACCTGATCGCGCTGCACAAATTTTCTAGATAGCCAGCGGCCCGGAAGGACGATAATGGCGGCGCGAATGAACCTGCGGGCACCCTTGACCGATCATGCCGACCACTAGCTGGATCACCCTCAAACTGGATGCCGAAACCGGGATCGAGACCATTCGTGCGCACTTTACCGGCCATGCCTACGACCCGCACTGGCACGACTGTTATCTGGTGGGCATTACCGAGCAGGGTGTGCAGCAATTCAACTGCCGGCGCCAGTTGCACAGCAGTACGCCGGGCCAGGCATTTTTGCTGGAGCCCGGTGAAGTTCATGACGGCAATGCGCCGCTGAGCGGTGGCTTCACCTACTCGACCCTGTACCTGCAACCGCGTTGGCTTGAAACCCAGATGCAGGCATTGTTCGGCGACGCCCCGGCCAACAGCCTGCCCGGCTTTCGTCAGACCCTGGCCCACGAGCCGGCGCTGGTACAGCGCATCGCCCAGGCCTTTGTCGCGCTGCATCACCAGGATCTGCGGATTGTTCGCCACGCGGCGCTGGATGCTTTGCTGGAAACCCTGAGCGCCACCCTGCACTGGCGTCAGGCCGAACCGGGCAGCGCGCGGCTGCCGCAGGTGGCTATCCGCGCACGCGAATACCTGCACGCCCACGTAGAGCAGGATATCGGCCTGGATGAGCTGGCGCGGGCCAGCGGCGTCGACCGCTTTCGCCTGTCACGGGCGTTCAAGGCGGCTTATGGGCTGGCGCCGCATGCTTATCTGGTGCAACTGCGCCTGAGCCTGGCACGCAGGCTACTGCATCAGGGTTCGACGCCTGCCGATGTCGCCGCCGCGCTGGGCTTTGCCGACCAGAGCCATCTGGGCCGCTGGTTCCGCCGCGCTTACGGCCTGAGCCCGGCCGCCTACCGCAAGCACTGCACAAACCTTCCAGACCGCTGAGCGACAGGTACGGACAATCGGCAGCTCCAAGGAGCTACCCATGACCCACTATCTGCCCTTCATCGTGTTCGCCTTCGTTGCCTCGATCACACCCGGCCCGACCAATATTCTGGTGCTGAGCAACAGCGCCCTGCATGGCCTGGCCGTCGCCCTGCGCATCGCGTTGGGCGCCAGTGCCGGTGCGGCGCTGATTGTGTTACTCACCGGGCTGGGCCTGGGCGAGTTTCTCCAGCGCCTGCCTTGGTTGCAACAGCTGATGGGCTGGCTGGGCGTGGCCTGGATCAGCCTGCTGGCCTGGCAACTGTGGCGTGCGCCCGCCAGCGTGCTGACAGCCGACAGCCGGAGCAAAGCCATGGGCGCCTGGGCCGGCGCCGGCCTGCAACTGATCAACCCCAAAACCTGGCTGATGGCCCTGGCGGTGGTCAGCGTGTTTACCGGCGCACAGGCAAGCGCAGTCGATTACGGGCTGTATGCCGCGATCTTCTTTGTGATCGCCACTCCCTGCCTGCTGGTCTGGGCGTTGCTGGGGCGCGGGGCGGCTGGTCTGCTGACAACCGCGCAAGCCATGCAGCGCTTCAATCGCGGCATGGCTTTGCTGTTGTTGGGGTCAGCCTGGGGCGGGATGCTGCTTTAAGCTTTTTCCTGAGCCTCAACACCCTGCCCGGCAGCGTCGTGCTTACCGGCAACGAAGATGCCGATCAGCGAGATGGCCAATGCCAGGCAGATGGTCGAGGTGATTTCCGCGCGGTGATCCGGGGTGATCATCATCACCACCAGCGCGGCCGAGATAAACAGGATCACCGCATAGGTCAGCCACGGAAACAGCCACATCGGCAGGGCAATTTCGACTTTCTGACGGGTCAGCTTGCGGCGCATGCGCAGTTGCGAGATAGCGATCACCAGGTACACCAGCAACGCGATGGCGCCGGAGCTGGCCAGCAGGAATTCAAACAGCCCGGACGGCGCGAAGTAACTGACGACGGTGATAATGGCACCGAGCACGACACTGGCGTACACCGCCATGCGCGGCACACCGACCTTTGATGTCTTGCGTACTGCAGCCGGTGCTTCGCCGCGCTTGCCCAACGAGTAGAGCATGCGCGAGGAGATATAGATCGACGAGTTCATGCAGCTACCCACCGCGACCAGCACCACCACATCGACCATGAACTTGGCGAACGGGATGTCCATGATCTCCAGCGCCCGCTGGTAAGAGCCCACCACAGTCAGTTGCGGGTCGTTCCATGGCACCACGGAAATGATCACGAACACCGACAGGATGTAGAACACGCCAATGCGCCAGATCACCGAGCGGGTGGCCCTGGCGATGTTGCGTGCGGGGCTGGCGGACTCAGCAGCAGCGATGGTCACCGCTTCAGTACCGATAAAGCTGAACATCACCGTGATGAAGGCCCCGACCACTGCCGACCAGCCGTTGGGGGCAAAGCCGCCATGATTGGCCATCAGGGTGGTCAGGCCGCTGGCCTCGCGGCCCGGCACCCAACCGAACAACACCGCAAAACCGAGGCTGATGAAACCGATGATTGCGGCAACCTTGAACAGCGCGAACCAGAACTCGAACTCGCCGTACTTGGCCACGCTGAACAGGTTGGTCGCGGCCAGCAGCACGATCGACAGCAAGGCGAACAACCAGGCATCGACCTGCGGGAACCACTGATGCAGCACATGGCCGGCGGCCAGCGCTTCGATGGGGATGACCAGCACCCAGAACCACCAGTACAGCCAGCCGATGGTGAAACCGGCCCATGGCCCGATGGCCTGGTCGGCGTAGGTGGAAAACGAACCGGTGTCCGGGTTGGCCACAGCCATTTCGCCGAGCATGCGCATCACCAGCACGACCAGCAAACCGGAACACAGGTAGGAGAGGATGGTGGCCGGGCCGGCGGCGGCGATGGCGTGGCCGGAGCCTACGAACAGGCCGGCGCCAATAATGCCGGCAATCGATAACATCGTGACATGACGCGGCTTGAAACCTTGCGCCAGTTGACCACTGGAGTCGGGGCTGATCATGGTGCTTGTTCTTCTCTTTTTTGTGTCGACGGGTACAGGCTGGCTACCCTGGAAACGGCGCACCTTACACGCTGAGGCACATCGGGAGTAACTACAACGCACGCCAATGAAAATGCCCCGCCACCTTACCCTTGGGCTGCATGGGGTCTATTACCCGATTGCGCCCCGACCAAAGCCAATCACGACATGGGTGTCGCAACCACGACAGCGCTGCGCCGGGCGGTCGCAGGCACGCCGTCAGGGACGTTTTTTGATCAAACGGCAGGCGAAAAAAATGGCCGCGGCACAGGCTGCGACCATCAAAAGAGGAGGTTAAAGCGATAAAGCAGAATCAGGCGAACACGAAATACTTGCGCACGGTTTCAACCACTTCCCAAGTGCCCTTCATGCCGACTTCAACGATGAACTTGTCACCGGCCTTCAGATGAATCGGCTCCTGGCCATCGGGGGTGATGATGCAATAGCCTTCCTGGAAGTCGCAGTATTCCCACTTCACATACTCCACGCGCCACTTGCCCGGCGTGCAGATCCAGGTGCCCATGATCTTCGAGCCGTCCTCGGAGGTGTAGGCATTGAGGTTGACGGTGTGCGGCTCACCTTCGATGCGCTCCCATTTGCAGGCATCGACAACGGGCAAGGGAGTGGTGTCGCGCAGGACGGTGATCGGTTTCTGGCTCATCGGAGGACGCCTGGGTGGTTGAGAAAGACACCGCAGGGTACGGGGGTGGGGCGGGGGGTAATTGTCTGAATGAGACGTTGGGTTTGCTGATTGCGAAAGGAGGGTGATTCATAGAAGAGTCCGCCCCGAGGCGGACTCTGTGTAACAGGATAAAAGCTTTTATCCTTATTGGTTATTTCGCGCGTAGCCCAAGGTTACACATTGACCGGAGTATTCCCAAGTTACAACGCCATTGCCACCCTGCACAATTGTAGGAGTCAATGTACAGGTGTCTGCTGCAGTGAGCCCCCTCACAGCGTTTGGCGTAGCGAAAATTGCAGCCGTGTTCGCGTTGATGACAACCGAGTTCACTGCACCGGCGTTAACAGGGAGAACGACTCCCGCTTCAGCGGCGGTATCACAGTTTGCAAGAACACCTGTCTGGGTCAAACAAATGCCCACTCCAGTTTTAACCGAGGCCATCGCAGCCAGTACCTCGGTATAAGCCGCCTTACGGGTGTAGTTCTGATAAGACGGAATGGCTACCGCAGCCAGAATGCCGACAATCGCCACAACGATCATCAGCTCGATCAGGGTAAAACCTTTTTGTGCATTCATCTGCGCATCTCCAGGCGTCAAGGAAAAGGTGCCTGACTGGGTCAAAGCACAGCGCATGCCAAAGTGACAGCGATCACAATTTCGGCGCAAAAACGCCAGCTGAGCGCAGCAAAGCCTCCAACAATCCGCACAAACTGACATTTTTTGTCACTCGGCACATCCTCATTTGGCAGCATCGTCTGACTGCGATATAACCGTCACACTGTCTGTGTCTGGTGGTGTTATGTCTGATGTTGTCCTCAGCGGTCTGGCCAAGCAACTGGTCGCTTCCGAGCTGTTAACCGAAAAAGCCGCCCAGCAGGCCTCCCAGCAGGCGCGCCGCGACAAGGTTTCGCTGATTACCTATCTGGTCCAGCACAAGCTGGTGAAAAGCCTGACACTGGCCGAGATGGCTTCCGAGCAATTCGGTGTGCCATTCATGGACCTGCACAGCCTCGACAAGGACGGCCAGCCCAAGGGCCTGGTCAGCGAAAAGCTGGTGCGTCAGCACCATGCCCTGCCGCTCTGGCGGCGCGGCAACAAGCTGTTCATTGGCGTGTCGGACCCGACCAACCATCAGGCCGTCACCGATATCCAGTTCAGCACCGGCCTGAACACCGAAGCCATTCTGGTTGAAGACGACAAGCTCAGCGATGCCATCGAGCGCCTGTTCGATACCGGTGGGGGCCTTGCAGAAATTGGCGACATTGATCTAAACGTCGATCTGGAGCCTACCGATAATCTCAAAGAAACATCGCTCAGCGCCCAAAGCGATGCCGACGACGCGCCGGTGGTGCGCTTCGTCAACAAGATGCTGCTCGATGCCATTCGCCTGGGCTCTTCGGACCTGCACTTCGAGCCCTATGAAAAGAGCTACCGGGTACGCTTTCGCACCGATGGCATCCTGCATGAAGCCGCCAAACCGCCGATTCAGTTGGCCGGGCGGATTGCCGCACGCCTGAAGGTGATGGCCAGCCTGGATATTTCCGAGCGGCGCAAGCCGCAGGACGGGCGGGTCAAGTTGCGCATTTCCAATAACAAGGCCATCGATTTCCGGATGAACACCCTGCCCACCCTGTGGGGCGAGAAGATCGTGATGCGGATTCTCGACTCTGCCAGTGCGAAGATGGGTATCGACGCCCTGGGCTACGAACCGGATCAGAAAGCCCTGTACCTGGAAGCGCTCAAGCAACCGCAAGGCATGATTCTGGTCACCGGCCCGACCGGCTCGGGCAAGACCGTGTCGCTGTACACCGGCCTGAATATTCTCAATACCGTGGGCATCAATATTTCCACCGCCGAAGACCCGGTGGAGATCAACCTCGAAGGCATCAACCAGGTCAACGTCAACCCGCGCCAGGGCATGGACTTCGCCCAGGCCCTGCGAGCGTTTTTGCGTCAGGACCCGGACGTGATCATGGTCGGCGAGATCCGCGACCTGGAAACCGCCGAGATTGCCATCAAGGCCTCGCAGACCGGCCATATGGTGCTCTCGACCCTGCACACCAACAGCGCGGCAGAAACCCTTACGCGCCTGCACCATATGGGCGTGGCTTCGTTCAACATTGCCACCGCGATCAACCTGATCATTGCCCAGCGGCTGGCCCGCAAGCTGTGCAAGCATTGCCGCAAAGAGATCGAAGTGCCGCACGACACCCTGCTTAAAGAAGGCTTCAGCGAGGCGCAGATCGGCACCTTTACCCTGTACGCGCCGGTCGGTTGCGAGCAGTGCAATGGCGGCTATAAGGGCCGGGTGGGGATCTATGAGGTGGTGAAGAAAACCCCGGAACTGGAACGGATCATCATGGAAGAAGGCAACGCCCTGCAAATCGCTGCGCAGATGCGCAAGGACGGCTTCAATGACCTGCGCACCTCTGGTCTGGTGAAAGTGATGCAGGGCGTTACCAGCCTGGAAGAAGTCAACCGGGTGACCAAGGACTAAGCATGGCCAAGAAGGCAGTCAAACTCAGTACCTTCAATTGGGAAGGCCTGGACCGCAAAGGCGCCAAGGTGCGTGGCGAGATGGACGGTCACAACCCGGCACTGATCAAGGCCCAACTGCGCAAGCAGGGCATCAACCCGACCAAGGTGCGCAAAAAATCCACCTCGATCTTTGGCAGCCGGGGCAAAAAGATCAAACCGCTGGATATCGCCTTCTTCTCACGGCAGATGGCGACCATGATGAAAGCCGGCGTGCCGCTGCTGCAGTCGTTCGACATCATTGCCGAAGGCTCGGAAAAACCGGCCATGCGCGTGCTGGTCGAGTCGCTGAAGCAGGACGTGGCAGCCGGTAACAGCTTTGCCGCCGCACTGCGCCAGAAGCCGCAGTATTTCGACGAGCTGTATTGCAACCTGGTGGACGCCGGCGAACAGGCCGGTGCCCTTGAAGCGTTGCTGGACCGGGTCGCCACCTACAAGGAAAAAACCGAAGCGCTCAAGGCCAAGATCAAGAAAGCCATGACCTATCCGGCAGCGGTGATGATAGTGGCGGCCATCGTCTCGTCGATTCTGTTGATCAAGGTCGTGCCGCAATTCAAGTCGGTGTTCGAAGGCTTCGGTGCCGAGCTACCGGCCTTTACCCTGATGGTGATTGGCCTTTCCGAAGTATTTGAACAATGGTGGTACATCATCCTCGGCGGGCTGATCGGCGGGATTTTTCTGTTCCTGCGCAGCTACAACAACTCGCAGAAATTCCGCGATACGGTTGACCGTTTTCTGCTCAAGCTACCGCTGGTAGGCCCGCTGATCTACAAGTCCTCCGTGGCGCGCTATGCCCGTACTCTGGCCACGACCTTTGCCGCCGGCGTGCCGCTGGTCGAAGCGCTGGACTCGGTGGCCGGTGCGACCGGCAACGTGGTGTTCAAGAATGCGGTATACAAGGTCAAGCAGGACGTGGCGACCGGTATGCAACTGAACTTCTCGATGCGCTCGACCAATGTATTTCCCAGCCTGGCGATCCAGATGACCGCCATCGGCGAAGAATCCGGCGCACTGGACAGCATGCTCGACAAGGTCGCGACCTACTACGAAGACGAAGTGGACAATATGGTCAATAACCTCACCACCCTGATGGAGCCGATGATCATGGCGGTACTGGGGGTGATTGTCGGCGGCCTGGTGATCGCCATGTACCTGCCGATCTTCAAACTGGGGGCGGCGGTCTGACATGTCACTGGCCGAATTTCTGGCCGCCTCCCCGGCGGCCTTTATCGTTTGCACCCTGCTGCTCGGCCTGCTGGTCGGCAGCTTCCTGAATGTGGTGATCCACCGCCTGCCGAAGATGATGCTGCGCGACTGGCAGACTCAGGCCCGTGAAGTGCTTGAGCTGCCCGCAGAACCGGCCCCGGCGCGCTACAACCTGATCCTGCCGCATTCCGCTTGCCCGCATTGTGAACACCGTATCCGCCCCTGGGAAAACGTGCCGGTCATCAGTTGGTTGCTGCTCAAGGGCCGCTGTTCCAGTTGCCGGGCGCCGATCAGTAAACGCTACCCGTTGGTCGAGCTGGCGTGCGGGGTATTATCGGCCGGCGTCGCCTGGCACTTCGGCTTCGGCTGGCAATGCGCAGCAATGCTGGTGCTGGGCTGGGGTCTGTTGGCCATGAGCCTGATCGATGCCGATCACCAGTTGCTCCCCGACAGCCTGGTGCTGCCGCTGTTGTGGCTGGGCCTGATCGTCAACAGCTTCGGCCTGTTCACGACCCTCGGCGATGCGCTGTGGGGGGCGGTGGCCGGTTACCTGTCGTTGTGGACGGTGTTCTGGCTGTTCAAGCTGCTGACCGGCAAGGAAGGCATGGGTTATGGCGACTTCAAGCTATTGGCCATGCTCGGCGCCTGGGGCGGCTGGCAGATCCTGCCGCTGACCATTTTGCTGTCGTCACTGGTCGGCGCGCTGCTGGGCATGATTTTGCTGCGTCTGCGCCGCCATCAGGCGGGCACGCCAATGCCTTTTGGTCCTTATCTGGCCATCGCGGGGTGGATCGCTTTGCTATGGGGTGGTCAAATAACCGACTCCTATCTGCAATTTGCCGGTTTTAAATGACCCAACCCGTTAACACCCCCTGGATTCTCGGCCTGACCGGCGGTATCGGCAGCGGCAAGAGCGCTGCGGCGCAGTGCTTTATCGACCTGGGTATCCATACCGTCGACGCTGACCACGCCGCCCGCTGGGTGGTCGAACCCGGCCGCCCGGCGCTGGCAAAAATCGTCGAACACTTCGGCCCGCAGGTGCTGCAAGCCAGTGGCGAGCTGGACCGTACTGCATTGCGCCGTTTGATATTCAGCGACCCCGAACAACGCCGTTGGCTCGAAGCATTGCTGCACCCGTTGGTGCGCGAAGAGATCGCCAGCTACCTGAGCCGCGCCGAATCGCCCTACGCCATTCTGGTGTCGCCGCTGCTGATCGAGTCCGGGCAATACCAGACCACCCAGCGCGTGCTGGTGATCGATGCGCCCGTCGAGCTGCAGATCGCCCGCACCATGCAGCGTGATGCCAGCAGCGCCGAACAGGTGCAGGCCATTGTCAAGGTTCAGGCCCAGCGCGAGGAGCGCTTGCGCCACGCTGACGATGTACTGGTCAACGACCGCGACCCGGCCTGGCTGAAAAGCGAGGTCGAGCGCCTGCATCACTTTTATCTGACCCTGACAGGAGGCCACTGATGAGCCAACCCATGACCGTACAGTGCCCCACCTGCGGCGCCCCCGTTGAATGGAGCGCCGCCAGCCCGACCCGGCCATTTTGTTCGGAGCGCTGCAAGCTGATCGATCTGGGCGCCTGGGCGGCTGAAGAGCACGCCATCCCGGTGGCACCGGATGCCGAAGACGAACTGTTCTCTGCCGACCTGGAAAGGCCGTTTCGCGAACATTGATGGTCAGGAGCCTGTAGGCTCTGGCACAACACTATCGCGCTGCACACCCCGTAGGAGCGGCTTCAGCCGCGAAGCTTTAGCGGCGAAGCCTTCGCCGCTAATTTTCGCCGCTAAAGCGGCTCCTACAGGCATCAATGTATGGGCTGTTCCAGTGCCTTGCGCAGCACCTGGGCATCACTGAACTGCTGCTGGCTGAGCAGCTTGCCGTCACGCAATTGCAGCCACAGGACTTTATCCTCGTCACCGGCATAGCGCGGCGCGATCTGTGATTCACGGTCCAGCATCACCCGGTACGAATAGTCGCGCATCTTCGGAATGGCGAACATTTTGGCGATGATGGCCGGCATTTTCTGAATGTCAGCGACAAACACCGTGTTACGCGCCTCCAGATAGCCCTTGGGCTTGCCCTACAGCGCCGCATTGACCAGTTTGGCGGCGTCCATGCTGCGCGCTACCAGCAGGGTCTGGGCCTGGTCGGTCAAGGTGTAGGGCTGATCGTACTGGTCAAGCAGTGTCCAGGGTTGCAGACGCTCGCCAACTTCGACGGCCTGAGCGGCCATAGGCAGCAGGGCCAGCAGCAGGATGGGCAGAATTTTCAAGGCGTTGTCCTCAAGGCAATGGATGACGGCGATTGTGCGCCTGTCTGGCGCATGGCAGGCTACAGGCATATTCACTTTCAGTCACCGCGACGCGACGGCTATGGATGATTCAGATTACCTGCGCCTGCTGACCAGCCAGGCCGAACAAGCCAATGCGTTTCTGTCCAACGCACGCAAATGGGAGCGTGAGCGCTGGGTCTGCCAGCGCCTGCTGCAAGGCCTGAATATCCCCTATCGCCACGAAGACTTTCTGCCGGCCGAACAGGAACCGCCGGATGTGCTGTTTCTGGATGCGCGCTTTGAGGTGTTTTTCGTGCTCGACGAAGGCCGGCGTCTGAACGATGAATGGCGCGAAGAACTGCAACGTCGCCGCAGTGCTTTCTCGCTCAGCCAGCTGGTGCGCCGCGAGACCAAGCCCAAACGGGTGCCGGCCCCTGCCCTGCTGCGCCGGCTGGCCCCGACCCTGCTCAAAAAGGCCAGCAACTACCAGGAACGCGGTCTGGACCTGGGCGCGCTGGACATCATTGCCTTTGCCAGCCTCAAGCGCGAAGCGCTGGACCTCAATAGCCACTTTCCGCCGCCCACCGAATACCTGCGCCAGGGCTGGCGTTCGCTGTCGCTGGTCGGCCCCAATTTTGCCAGGGTGCTGTTCGCGCACCCTGGCGCACCGGACTTTCTGCGTACCAACCTGGGCCGCACGGTGGTTTTCGACGTAGGAATCAGCCTGTGATCAGCCCATTGCAGCAATTATTGGCCGAGGTGCCGCAAACCGGCCAGGTCCGCTGGATCGGGGTACGCCCGCAGGCCCGTGGTGCCATGCTGGAACTGGACGCTGTCGAAGCACGTCGAGAGGCTGGCCTGACCGGCGATCACGCGCGCCCCGGCCCGCGCAATGCCCGCCAGGTGACGCTGATTCAGTGGGAACATCTGGCCGTCATCAGCGCCCTGCTGGGACGCCCTGCGGACCGACCGATCCTGCCCCAGGACCTGCGCCGCAATCTGGTGATCAGCGGCATCAACCTGTTCAGCCTCAAAGGCCGTCGCTTTCGGGTGGGTCAGGCCATTCTGGAAACCACCGGCTGGTGCCAGCCATGCGCACGGCTGGAGCAGAATCTGGGCGTTGGCACCTTTCAGGCAGTGCGCGGGCATGGCGGAATCACTGCGCGAGTGATACAAAGCGGAATCATTCGCTTATGCGACGATCTGCAGGTTGAGCCATTGAGCTGATCCGCCCTGTGGCCTATCGAGCCGAGGCGTCGTCCATGAACCACTTGTTATCCGAGCAGTCTCAATTGTCCAGTGTGTCAGCACAGCCTCCGTATCCGGTAGAGCGCCAGCCTCGCAAGGCTTCGGCAGCTCCCGTGCGGCCATCTGTGGCTTGCCGCCTGACTGCTCTGGATATTCGATCCGCCGCTCTGAGCCGCGCTGCGCTCGCGAAGATCGTTATCACCGATTTCCTTAACCTTCCGAGTAATCCCTATGACTCATCGTATTGTTATCGTCGGCGGCGGCGCCGGCGGTCTCGAACTGGCTACCCGCCTGGGTAAAACCCTGGGCAAAAAAGGCACCGCCAGCGTGACCCTGGTAGACGCCAACCTGACCCACATCTGGAAACCGCTGCTGCATGAAGTGGCGGCCGGCTCGTTGAACTCCTACGAGGACGAGCTGAACTACGTGGCTCAGGCCAAGTGGAGCCACTTTCAGTTCCAGCTCGGGCGCATGAGCGGCCTGGACCGCGCCAACCGCAAAATCCACCTGGCGGCCACGCAGGATGAGCACGGTGAGGTGCTGGTGCCCGCACGCAGCCTGGACTACGACACTCTGGTGTTGGCGGTGGGCAGCACCACCAATGATTTCGGCACCCTGGGGGCAGCCGAGCATTGCCTGTTCCTCGACACCCGCAAGCAGGCCGAGCGCTTTCACCAGCAATTGCTCAACCTCTATTTGCGCGCCCACGCCGGCCAGGCAGACAGCGCCCAGGAGATTAGCGTGGCCATCGTCGGCGCTGGCGCCACGGGGGTAGAGCTGGCTGCCGAGCTGCATAACGCCGCCCATGAACTGGCTGCCTACGGCCTGGGCCAGATCAAACCGGAAAACCTGCGCATTACTGTGATCGAGGCAGGCCCACGCGTACTGCCGGCCCTGCCCGAACGTATCGGCGGCCCGGTACACCAGACTCTGGAAAAACTCGGGGTTACCGTGCTGACCAACTCGGCAGTCAGTGAAGTGACTGCCGATAGCCTGGTGACCAGTAGCGGCCAGGTGATTCCGGCAACGCTCAAGGTCTGGGCGGCGGGCATTCGCGCACCGGGCTTTTTGCAGGACATCGACGGCCTGGAAACCAACCGCATCAATCAACTGCAAGTGCTGGCGACCCTGCAGACCACCCGCGACGAAAATATCTTCGCCTTCGGCGACTGCGCAGCCTGCCCGCAAAAAGGCACTGATCGCAACGTCCCGCCACGCGCCCAGGCCGCCCATCAGCAAGCCTCACTGCTGGTCAAATCGCTGCGCCTGCGCATTGAGGGCAAGGCGTTGCCGGAGTACAGCTACAAGGACTACGGCTCGCTGATCTCGCTGTCGCGCTTCTCGGCAGTAGGCAACCTGATGGGCAACCTGACCGGCAGCGTCATGCTTGAAGGCTGGCTGGCGCGGATGTTCTACATCTCGCTGTACCGCATGCACCAGATGGCCCTGTATGGCACCTTCCGCACCTTGATGCTGATGCTCGGCAGCCGGATCGGCAAAGGCACCGAGCCACGAATGAAACTGCATTGATGCCTTCGCAACCCTAGCCACCGGGAACAACTGTAGGACCAGCCGGGCGGCGACCGGCTTTAGCCGGGAAGCCTTAGCAGCGCCGCCCGGCCGCTGCTACCGGGTGGGCAACAGCCCAGCCGCAATTTTCTTGAATCAACGCCTTGAGCCATCTGTCACATCTGTTGAAGCCCGGATAACCGGTATGTTCATCAAGTGAGGTGTTGCATGGATTTGGCTATCAAGGGGCGGGTCGCACTGATCAGCGGCGCCAGCGGTGGGATCGGGCTGGCCACGGCCCGGTTGTTGAGCGAGGAAGGCGTTCATCTGGTGCTCACCGACAAAGACACGGACGAGTTGCACAAAGCCTGTGCCGGCCTGCCAGGTGAACCGTTGCTGTGGGCCGCCGATATGACCAACCAGAAGCAGGTCGATCAGCTGGTGCAACACGCCGTCGACCGGTTTGGCCAGGTGGATATCGTGGTCCATACCGCAGGGGTTACCGGCGCTAAAGGCGATCCGCTGGAGCTGTCTGATGACGATTACCTGGAAGCCTGGGAAACCGATTTTTTCTCGGCGGTGCGGGTCGCCCGCGCCACCATCCCGGCCATGCGCAGCCGCAACTGGGGGCGTTTTGTCTGCATCACGTCCGAGAACGCCGTGCAGCCCTATTGGGAAGAGGCGGTCTATAACACCGCCAAGGCGGCACTGGCGGCGTTCATGAAGAATCTGTCGTACCAGGAAGCCAAAGACGGCGTGCTGTGCAACACCGTAGCGCCGGCCTTTATCGAAACCGGCATGACCGACGGCATGATGGAAAAACGCGCTGAAGAACTCGGCGTGTCGTTTGAAGAAGCAGTCGAGAGTTTTCTGGAAGAGGAACGGCCAGGCATCGTACAGAAACGCCGGGGCCAGCCTCAGGAAGTGGCTGCAGCCATCGCCTGGCTGGTGTCGGACCGGGCCAGCTTTGTGAACGGCAGCAATCTGCGGGTCGATGGCGGATCAGTACAAGCGGTGCAGAATTGACCGAAGATTTTTAACCTGAAATAAAAAAGGCGTCCTTTGCAGGACGCCTTTTTCAAATATGGTCGGGGTGAGGGGATTCGAACTCCTGACATCCTGCTCCCAAAGCAGGCGCGCTACCGGGCTGCGCTACACCCCGAGGTGACACAGAAAAACGCCCGTTAGGACGTTTTTCGAGGATGATGCAACTGGCATCATCTCCCTAAGATTTGACCCAGTGTAGCAAGGTCAAAAATGGTGGGTCGTGTAGGATTCGAACCTACGACCAATTGGTTAAAAGCCAACTGCTCTACCAACTGAGCTAACGACCCAAATATGGTCGGGGTAAGGGGATTCGAACTCCTGACATCCTGCTCCCAAAGCAGGCGCGCTACCGGACTGCGCTATACCCCGACATGTACAACTTGTATTTGAATCTGGCTCCACGACCTGGACTCGAACCAGGGACCCAGTGATTAACAGTCACTTGCTCTACCAACTGAGCTATCGCGGATCGTATTCAGATTCAGCTACGGCGTTGATTCTAAACAAGTTTTTGTTTCGAATCAACCTCTTTGATTTGATTGTTTCGCGTTTTGCGCTACGTTCGCGTCTCTGAGGCGCGCCATTCTACAAGAATAAAAGACCCTGTCAACACCCTAAATTGCTTTTACTACAATGATTTGCAGTTTTTTTGCGAAGTTGTTGTTCGGGCTCGAAAAAACACTGGTTTGCCGCCAAAAAAGCAGGGCTCCGTTAATGAAGCCCTGCTTTACAACCCCATAGCGACATCAGGCAAAAACGATTTCGTCGCCTTCCAGCGTGGCATTGATCACCTCGCCCGGCACGAAACGCCCGGACAGAATCAATTGCGCCAACGGGTTTTCGATCCAGCGCTGAATCGCCCGCTTGAGCGGCCGTGCGCCGTACACCGGGTCGTACCCTACCGCAATCAGCTTGTCCAATGCCTCGGGGCTGAGGGTCAGGCTCAGCTCGCGTTCAGCCAGGCGGCTGAGCAGGCGGCTCAATTGAATCTGGGTAATGCCTGCGATCTGCTCACGACCCAGCGGTTCGAAGATCACCACTTCGTCGATCCGGTTGATGAACTCGGGCCGGAAATGGGCGCCCACCGCATCCATCACCGCTGCACGCTGCGCCTCGCGGTCACCGGACAACTCCTGGATCTGCGCCGAGCCCAGGTTGGAGGTCATGACGATCACCGTATTACGGAAATCCACGGTACGCCCGTGGCTATCGGTCAGGCGGCCATCTTCCAGCACCTGCAACAGAATGTTGAATACATCGGTGTGGGCCTTCTCTACCTCATCAAGCAGGATCACCGAGTACGGTTTGCGCCGCACGGCCTCGGTCAGGTAGCCGCCCTCTTCGTAACCGACGTAGCCTGGCGGCGCGCCGATCAGGCGAGCCACGGAGTGTTTCTCCATGAACTCGGACATATCGATCCGCACCATGGCCTCATCGGTGTCGAACAGGAACTCGGCCAGCGCCTTGCACAGCTCGGTTTTGCCGACCCCGGTCGGGCCGAGGAACATGAACGAGCCGCTGGGGCGGTTCGGGTCGGACAAGCCGGCCCGCGAGCGCCGCACCGCGTTGGCGACCGCCACCACGGCTTCGTTCTGGCCAATCACCCGCTCGTGCAGCAGGCTTTCCATCTTCAGCAGTTTTTCACGTTCGCCTTCGAGCATCTTGGCCACCGGAATACCGGTCCACTTGGACACCACTTCGGCAATTTCTTCTTCGGTCACCCGGCTGCGCAGCAACTGGTTCTCGGGTTTGCCATGCTGGTCGACCATCTGCAGGCTGCGCTCCAGGTCCGGGATGATCCCATACTGCAATTCAGCCATGCGATTGAGGTCACCACGGCGCCGCGCCGCTTCCAGCTCCTGGCGCGACTGTTCGATCTTCTGCTGGATTTGCGCAGAGCCTGTGACTTCAGCTTTTTCCGACGTCCAGACTTCTTCCAGGTCGGAATACTCCCGCTCCAGCCGCTCAATCTCGATCTGCAGTTTTTCCAGACGCTTGAGGGTCGCTTCGTCGTTCTCTTTCTTCAACGCCTGCGCTTCAACCTTGAGCTGAATCAGGCGACGTTCCAGCCGGTCGAGCACTTCGGGCTTGGAGTCGATTTCCATGCGAATCCGGCTGGCCGCTTCGTCGATCAGGTCGATGGCTTTGTCGGGCAACTGCCGGTCAGTGATGTAGCGATGGCTCAACTTGGCGGCAGCGATGATCGCACCGTCGGTGATTGCCACCTTATGGTGAACCTCATAGCGCTCTTTCAAGCCACGCAGGATGGCGATGGTGTCTTCTTCACTCGGCTCGTCCACCAGCACTTTCTGGAAACGCCGCTCAAGCGCCGCGTCCTTCTCTATATATTGCCGGTACTCATTGAGCGTCGTGGCACCCACGCAATGCAGCTCGCCGCGCGCCAGGGCCGGCTTGAGCATATTGCCAGCGTCCATTGCGCCCTCGCCTTTGCCGGCGCCGACCATGGTGTGCAGCTCATCGATAAACAGGATGATCTGGCCTTCCTGCTTGGCCAGCTCGTTGAGCAACGACTTGAGGCGTTCCTCGAACTCGCCACGGAACTTGGCACCGGCAATCAACGCGCCCATGTCCAGCGACAACAGCCGCTTGCTCTTCAGGCCATCGGGCACTTCACCGTTGATGATGCGCTGGGCCAGGCCCTCGGCAATCGCGGTCTTGCCCACCCCGGGCTCGCCGATCAGCACCGGGTTGTTCTTGGTCCGGCGTTGCAGCACCTGGATGGTCCGGCGAATCTCGTCGTCACGGCCAATCACCGGGTCGAGCTTGCCCTCTTCGGCACGCTTGGTCAGGTCGATGGTGTACTTGTCCAGTGCCTGACGCGACTCCTCGACGTTGGGGTCATTGATCGCGTTGCCGCCGCGCAGGTTGTTCACTGCGTTTTCCAGGGCTTTCTTGCTGACGCCCTGGCCAAGCAGCAGCTTGCCGATCTTGGTGTTTTCATCCAGCGCCGCAAGCAGCACCAGCTCGCTGGAAATGAACTGATCACCCTTCTGCTGGGCCAGCCGGTCGGCCTGATTGAGCAGGCGCGCCAGATCCTGAGACAGGTTCACGTCGCCGGTGGGGTTCTGGATTTTCGGCAAGGTGTCGAGCTCTTTGCCCAACTCCTTGCGCAGGCTGTTGATATCAAAACCGACCTGCATCAGCAGTGGTTTGATCGAGCCGCCTTGCTGTTCCAGCAGAGCATGCAGCAGATGCACAGGCTCGATGGCCGGATGATCGAAACCGACCGCCAACGACTGGGCATCGGATAACGCTAACTGAAGCTTGCTGGTCAATCTGTCGATACGCATTAGTCACCTTCCTTCTGAGCAGGCCGGAGTAATGGACACACCTGTAAAGAAAACCTGCCGGATTACCCGTTAGATGCGGACGATTCTGCAGGTTTCAAGGTAGTACAGATTGATGCGGGTCAGTCTTGGGACAGCCAGACCAGAGAGGCAAAACGACCGGTGCGGGCGCCACGGCGGTAGGAGAAGAAACGCTCATCGGTAAAGGTGTCGAGCCCACCGCCATACACCTGGGTGATTCCGTAAGCCGCCAGACGCAAACGCGCCAGGGCATAGATATCGGCCATGAAGCGGCCATCGTTGACGCTGGGTATGAAGGCAGCAGCGGTTTGCCGATGGCTGGCGACAAATGCCTCACGCACCTCGCCGCCCACCTCAAACGACGGCTGACCGATGGCCGGGCCCAGCCAGACCAGAATCTCGTCAGGTGCCGTCTGCAAGCTGTCGGCAGTGGCTTCCAGTACACCGGCCGCCAGCCCGCGCCAGCCGGCATGGGCTGCCGCTACGCGGGTGCCGGCACGGTTGCAGAACAACGCGGGCAGGCAATCGGCAGTCATGATGGTACAGGCCACACCGGGTGTGGCCGTCCAGCTGGCGTCCGCCTCATCGACCCGCAACGGGTCAGCATGGGCGACGGCAACGCCGTGAACCTGTTGCAGCCAGGCGGGCTCGACGCCCAACGCTGTGGTCAGGCGCAGACGATTGGTGGCCACTGCCTGTGGCTCGTCTTGCACATGATCACCGAGGTTGAAGCTGTCGAATGGCGCCTGACTGACGCCGCCGGCCCGTGTGGTCACACAGGCTCGCACATTGGCGGGCGCGGGCCAGTCAGGCAGCAGCCAGTCGTTGCTCACCCGATGAACGCCTCGCGGTCCTGCTTGAGCAGCGACAGCATCCACACCAGGTCTTCGGGCAACGGCGACTCCCAACGCATGCGTACGCCGGTGGTCGGGTGATCCAGCTCCAGGAACCGCGCATGCAGCGCCTGGCGCGGGAAAGTCTTGAGCGACTCGACCAGGGTTACGCTGGCCGCTGGCGGAATACGGAAACGACCGCCGTAGACCGGGTCACCGATCAGCGGGAAGCCGACGTGAGCCATGTGCACGCGGATCTGGTGGGTACGGCCGGTTTCCAGCTTGACCCGCACATGGGTGTGCGAGCGGAAGCGCTCCAGCACCCGGTAATGGCTGACCGCAGGCTTGCCGTTGTCCATCACCGCCATCCGCTGGCGCTGCTGGCCGTGACGACCGATGGCGGCGTCGATCTTGCCGCCTGCGGTCACCACACCCAGCACGATGCATTCATAGATACGGCTGACCGTGCGGCTCTGCAACTGGTTGACCAGTTGGGTCTGGGCCTGCAGGGTCTTGGCCACCACCATCAGACCGGTGGTGTCCTTGTCGAGGCGATGGACAATACCGGCGCGCGGCACGTTGACGATGTCCGGCACATGGTGCAACAGGGCGTTGAGCAAGGTGCCGTCGGCGTGCCCGGCGGCCGGATGAACCACCAGCCCGGCAGGCTTGTTGATGACCAGGATCTGGTCGTCTTCGTAGACGATATCCAGTTCGATATCCTGGGCCACCCACTCGCCCTGGGCTTCCTGCTCGGCAGTAAGGTGCAAAACGGAGCCGCCGTGGACGATGTCGCGCGGACGCAAGACGGCACCATCCACCGTCAGGCGGCCGTCCTTGATCCAGGTGACAAGGCGTGAACGCGAGTATTCGGCGAACAATTGGGCGGCGACCTGATCGAGGCGTTGACCGCCGGATTCTGACGGTACCTCTGCGCTGAGTTCTATATTTTCGGACATGGCCAGACTGGAAGGCGGCTAGCCTTTGGTTTCGGCTGCGCGCTTGTGGTTAAATACGGCGTCTTTTGTCCCGCATGTTAGCGGGGCGCTCATCATAACAGGACGGCCCCGCCCAAGACAGCAGGCCGTTATAGGGACGCAAGCCGCCATGCAAGTGAAACACCTGCTGCTGATCGCCATCCTCGCAACGACCGCGGCCTGCTCGTCGAAAGAAGTCATCGACGAGAACCTGAGCGAAGTCGAGCTGTACCAGCAGGCGCAGAACGACCTGAGCAATAACAGCTACAACAGTGCCACCGAAAAACTCAAGGCACTGGAGTCGCGTTACCCGTTCGGCCGTTATGCCGACCAGGCCCAGCTCGAACTGATCTACGCGAACTACAAAAATGGTGAGCCGGAAGCGGCAAAATCGGCTGCCGAGCGGTTCATTCGCCTGCATCCGCAGCACCCTAATGTCGACTATGCGTACTATATGCGCGGCCTGACCTCCTTCGACCAGGACGTCGGCCTGCTGGCGCGCTTCCTGCCGCTGGACCAGACCAAGCGTGACCCTGGCGCTGCGCGCGACTCGTTCAACGAATTCGCCCAGCTGACCAGCCGCTACCCCAACAGCCGCTACGCCCCCGACGCCAAGCAGCGCATGATCTACCTGCGCAACCTGCTGGCCTCCTATGAAATCCACGTGGCCGACTACTACCTGACCCGTCAGGCGTATGTAGCCGCCGCCAACCGTGGCCGCTATGTCGTGGAAAACTTCCAGGAAACCCCGGCAGTCGGCGACGGCCTGGCGGTCATGGTCGAGTCGTACCAGCGCCTGCACCTGGACGACCTGGCAGCCACCAGCCTGGAAGTACTCAAAGCCAACTACCCGGACCACCCGCAACTGGCCGGTGGCGAGTTCACCCCGCGTCAGGCCGAGGCTGATAACCGTCCATGGCTGTCCAAGGCCACGCTTGGCCTGATCGGTAATAGCGCGCCGCTGCCACCGGGCGAGACCCGTGCCAACCAGGACATCCAGCGCCAATATCAGGAAGCCAAAGACGGCATTCCGAAAGAACTGTTGCCGGAGAATCAGGCCGAGCTCGACAAGCAGGCGGCCGAAGAGGCAGCAGCCAAGGGCGAGAAAAAACGCTC
The DNA here is from genome assembly GCF_024584215.1 of Pseudomonas sp. LJDD11. NCBI lineage: Bacteria > Pseudomonadati > Pseudomonadota > Gammaproteobacteria > Pseudomonadales > Pseudomonadaceae > Pseudomonas > Pseudomonas sp. LJDD11. The sequence goes on along the minus strand of NZ_JANJFL010000001.1, from coordinate 87,073 downwards.
CTGGTTCAGCTACGCAACTTTCGGTCTGTTCGATTAAGACCGGTAGTTGAGCAAAGAGGCCTGCGGGCCTCTTTTTTATTGCCTGCGCCATGGGCCGCACCTAAAAACTACCTGCGTAGCCACCGCCGCTTGGCTACACTGCGCCATTAACACACCTTCAATCGGTCCATCATGATTCGCATTCTTTTGTGGGCAGCGCTGATCTTCGCCGCTGTCTGGTTCATCAAGCGCTTGCTCAACCCGCCGGCCCGCAAGCCCGCCCAGGACAAAAAGGCAGAAGATGCTGCCGCGCCGATGGTGCGTTGCGCTCACTGCGGCGTCCATCTGCCGCAAGATCGCGCCCTCAACCAGCAACAACAATGGTACTGCAGCGAGGATCACAGGCTGCTGGGCCCCGCCTCACGTGATCGCTGAGCCGCTGGCCCTCGGCAGCGCCCTGGCGCAGCGGATCCTGCGCCTGTACCACCTCTATCGGCTGATCATCGGTGTCATGCTGGTGCTGCTGGTCTCCAGCGACCTGGATGCCGAACTGCTGGAAATGGCCAACCCGAGCCTGTTTCGCGCCGGCTGCTGGATCTATCTGGTTTTCAACATCCTGATCGTCGTGCTGCTGGAGCGGCCGCGCTACAAAGCGCTGATGTTCAGCCTGGCACTGAGCGACACGCTGTTGTTGTCGAGCCTGTTCTATGCCGGCGGCGGCCCGGCCAGCGGCATCGGCAACCTGCTGATTGCCTCGGTGGCCATCAGCAACATCCTGCTGCGTGGACGCATCGGCTTACTGATCGCTGCGGTGTCGGCCATCGGCATCATTTACCTGACCTTCTACCTGAGCATCGCCAACCCGAAGACCTCCAGCGACTATGTCCAGGCTGGCGGCCTTGGCGCCTTGTGCTTTGCCGTGGCCTTGCTGATGCAGGCGCTGACCGCCCGTTTGCGCTTCAGCGAGGTGCTGGCCGAGCAACGCGCCGTGGACGTCGATAACCTTGAAGAGCTCAACGGTCTGATCCTGCAGCGCATGCACACCGGCATACTGGTGCTCGATGCCGGCCGACGGGTGTTGCTGATCAACCAGAGCGCGCTGAACCTGTTGGGCCATGAAGCCTTGCTGGGGCGGGTTATCGATGATTACTGCCCGCACCTGGTCGAACGCCTGCGCCATTGGCGCATGAACCCGATAAGAACCGCCGACAGCTTCAAGAACTCGCCCGCAGGCCCGGCCCTGCAAGCCAGCTTCGCCACCCTCAACCGTCACGAGCAACGTCAGACCTTGGTATTTATCGAGGATCTGTCGCAAGTCGCCCTGCAAGCCCAGCAACTCAAGCTGGCCGCACTCGGGCGCCTGACCGCCGGCATCGCTCACGAAGTCCGCAACCCGCTGGGCGCGATCAGCCACGCCGTACAGTTGCTTGAAGAGTCCGAAGAGCTGCCCCCCCCTGACCGGCGGCTGGCGCAGATCATTCACGAGCAGTCCCGGCGCATCAATGTGGTCATTGAGAACGTTCTGCAACTTTCACGACGTCGTGAGGCCGAGCCGGAGCTGCTGAACCTTGCCGTGTGGCTTGAAGAGTTCGTCAGCCAGTGGCGCTACAGCGCAGCGCCCCGGCATCAGTTGCATTGCGAGACCGGCAGCGGAGTGCTCAGTACCCGGTTCGATCCGGACCAGTTGACCCAGGTCCTTGCCAATCTGGTGCAGAACGGCCTTCGCCACAGCGGCCAGGCGCACGACCAGGCGCAGGTCTGGCTACGGTTGTATCACCATCCCCAGAGCAACCTGCCGAGCCTCGACGTGCTGGACGACGGCGCCGGAGTGTCCGAGCAACATCTGGGCAAGATGTTCGAGCCCTTTTTCACCACGCAAACCAAAGGCACGGGACTCGGGCTTTACCTGTCCCGTGAGCTGTGTGCAAGCAACCAGGCCCACCTGGAATATTCCAGGCGGCCTGAAGGTGGCAGTTGCCTGCGCATTACCTTCGCCCACCCGTTCAAATTGAGTTGAGCATGACTTCAAGGCAGAAGATCCTGATCGTTGACGATGAGCCGGATATCCGTGAACTCCTGGAAATCACCCTGGGACGGATGAAGCTCGACACCCGCGCCGCGCGCAATGTTGCCGAGGCCTATGACTGGCTCAGGCGCGAAGCCTTCGATCTGTGCCTGACTGACATGCGTCTGCCCGACGGTAACGGCATGGAGCTGGTGCAGCACATTCAGCAGCAGTACCCGCAGACACCGGTGGCGATGATTACTGCCCACGGCAACCTCGACCTGGCGATCGGCGCCCTCAAGGCCGGAGCTTTCGACTTTTTGACCAAGCCGGTGGACCTGCCGCGCCTGCGCGAGCTGGTCGGCAGCGCCCTGCGCCTGCGCAACGGCAGCGAGCAGGACCAGAGCATCGACAGCCGCCTGCTGGGCGATGCGCCGCCGATGCGCACCTTGCGCAAACAGATCAGCAAGCTGGCCCGCAGCCAGGCGCCGATCTACATCAGTGGCGAATCAGGCAGCGGTAAAGAACTGGTTGCCCGGCTGATCCACGAACAAGGTCCACGGGCCGATAAAGCCTTCGTGCCGGTCAACTGCGGCGCGATCGCCTCTGAGCTGATGGAGAGTGAGTTCTTCGGTCATCGCAAAGGCAGTTTTACCGGCGCCCACGAAGACAAACCGGGGCTGTTCCAGGTCGCCGATGGCGGCACCCTGTTTCTCGATGAAGTCGCCGACCTGCCGCTGGCCATGCAGGTGAAACTGCTGCGCGCTATTCAGGAGAAGGCTGTGCGCTGCATTGGCGGGCAACAGGAACAGGTCGTGGACGTGCGCATCCTGTGCGCAACCCACAAGGATCTGGCCCAGGAAGTCAGTGCCGGGCGGTTCCGCCAGGACCTGTATTACCGGCTCAATGTCATTGAGTTGCGCGTACCGCCATTGCGCGAGCGTCGCGAAGATATCGAGCTGCTGGCCGAAAGCATGTTGCAGCGCCTGGCGGTCAGTTACGCCCAACCGCTGGCCCGGCTCCATCCGCAGGCGCTGGAAATCCTCAAGAACTACCGTTTTCCCGGCAACGTCCGGGAGCTTGAGAATATGCTGGAGCGCGCCTACACCCTGTGCGAGAACGATCAGGTACTCGCCTCGGACCTGCGCCTGAACGACAGCGCCCCTGCCCAGGACAGGAATGCCCCGAGCCTGGCCAATATCGAAAACCTCGAGGATTATCTGGAGAGCATCGAGCGCCAGCTGATTCTTCAGGCACTCGAAGAAACCCGCTGGAACCGCACAGCGGCGGCGCAGCGCTTGAACCTGTCGTTCCGCTCGATGCGCTACCGGCTGAAAAAGCTGGGGCTCGATTAAGCCAGGCGGCCTGCCGGCGCATAAGGCGCAGGATCGATCACCGGTTGCTGGTCCAATAACAGGTCGGCCAGCAACTGACAGGAAGCCGGGGCCAGCACCAGCCCGTTGCGAAAGTGCCCGCAGTTAAGCCACAACCCGGCAAAGCCTGGCAGTTCACCGATAAACGGAATGCCTTGCGGCGAGCCGGGCCGCAAACCGGCCCAGTGGCCGACCACCTCGGCATCGGCCAAAGCAGGCAGCAACTCGATGGCCGACGCCTTGAGACTGTCCAGCGCCGAGCCGGTCGGGGTTTTGTCGAACCCCTCATATTCCAGGGTACTGCCGACCAGAATATGCCCGTCACGTCGGGGTATCGCATAACGCCCCTTGGCCAGCACCATGCTCGGCAAGAAATCCGCCGCGCACTTGAACAGAATCATCTGGCCCTTGACCGGCTCCACTGGCAGCTCGACACCCAGCGGCTTGAGCAATTCACCGCTCCAGGCCCCGGCGGTCAGCACAACACGATCACTGTGGATAACGCCGTCGGCAGTCGCGACGCCGCTGATTCGGCCCTGTTCATGCAGCAACCCGCTCACCTGGCAGTGCTCGCGAATCTGCACCTGCGGCATGGCCTGCAAGGCCGCCTTGAGGGATTTGACCAGCCGGGGATTGCGCACGTTGGCCACGCCACTCATATGTATGGCGCGGCGATAACCTGGCCCGAGCACCGGCACGGCATCGTAGACCGCCGACATGTCGGCGCGGCTCAGGGGGCGCTGCTCACGCTGCGCCCAGTCCAGCGCCTGCTGTTCATCGTCCAGATCCAGCCAGTACAGGCCGGTCTCGTGAACCTCAGGGTCCAGGCCGGTCTGTTCGAACAAGCGGGCGGCCAGTTGTGGATAAAAGTCCTGCGACCAGTGCGCCAGCGCGGTGACCGCCTGGCTGTAGCGCCAGGGATAAAGCGGCGAAACAATACCGCCCCCGGCCCAAGAGGACTCGCGGCCCACCTCGGCACGCTCAAGCAGCAGTACCGACTGCCCGGCCTGCGCCAGATTGAAGGCCGTCAACAGGCCTATGACACCACCACCGACCACCACCACTTGCTGGGACATGTTGTTCTCTGATTATTGTGAACGGAGCCGTCAGCGGCTCCAGCATTCCTTGGGTGTTGCCCCGCCGGTTGCGCCGGGATTGGTCCGCGCCCCGGTGTTGGTCAAGGTAAAGACGCCACACTTGTCGTTGGCCATCATGCCTTTGCCAGTGGCAGCCAGGGTGAAATCCTGAGCGTTGAGAGCGGCGGCAATGGTGTAGTAATCATTGCCGGCCGACACGCTGGGCGGTGAACCGGCCACCGTGTAGGCACCGTTTTTCGAGTAATACCGTTCAAGCGCCTGGGCCTGCTCCGACAACAGCGTGGCAATCGCCGAGCGCTGGGTACGCTTCACGTACTCGGTGTAACTGGGGTAAGCAATGGCCGCCAGAATACCGACAATCGCCACGACAATCATGAGTTCAATCAAGGTAAAGCCGTTATCTCTTGAGCGCATGAGTCACCTTCTCTACTGAATCTGTCGCCACATGATGCGTTGGAATACGTTGGCCGGGCCACCGCCAAGCGCGTCATTGCGGACCATGCCGCTGCTGTCAGTGGTTACCATAGCGTCGTTACCACCTGCTGTGCTCGATAGCAACGCATTGACAATCGGGATCCCGCTGCCGACCGCCAGACCACCCACCATGGCATCGGCGCTGGTAATCATCCCGTCACCTGTGGTGTCGAGCACCGGATAGTTGAACATGCCGCCGCTGGCGGCATCGAGCACGAGCACCCGGCCGGTACCGGTACTTTCACAAGGATCGGTTGAGTTCACGGCTGCCGTGCTGAAGATGATCCTGCTGCGGCTGCTCTGCGCAGGAAAGATGACCCGTTCCCCCAGATAAGGGGCAGCCGTGGCCAGCGGCAGATACCAGCCTTTGCGGGTCGACCAGTCGACGTTATTTCTGCTGACACTGAAATAGGTCGCGTTGCTGCCAGTCACCGTGCCGGTGATGTTCTGCACCTGCAGGTTGGCCTGGACAAAATTGCCGATGCCACCGCTGGCATCCCAGATGGCATAGAACGCCTGTTGCGCGGTGGTTTGCTTGTCAGTGGTCTCGCTGAATTTGCCGGTGCCGAAATAGATCAGCTTGCCGTTCTGCGGATGATCAAGAATCAGCGGCTGCACGGTAATAGGCTGGGCAGCCCCTAACGGCGCAGTGAACAGCGGCTGACCGCCAAAGGCCAGCGTCCAGCCAGAGGGGTTGGCAGCGCTCAGGTCGAACTTCCACATACGGCCCTTGAGGTCGCCAGCATACGCGGCCTGCACCACATTCTGGGCGTTGACCACCAGCTTGACCGACGACAGGCCGTTATCGGTCTCGTTATTCAACTGCGGGGTCTGGATTTCAGCGATGAACGCACCGGTATTGGCGTTGATCACATACAGCGAGGCACGCTCGGTAAAGCTGCCATAGCCATTGCCGACCACCATGATGCCCGTGCCATTGGCCATCCGTGCCACTTCAGGCCGGGAATAGGCGTACCCCAGGTTATTGAAGCGGTTACTGGGTGTGGAAGTATCAGGCGCCTTGACCTCCCAGAGTGCACTGATGGCATTGCTGACGCCCTCAAACAATTTGACCGCGAAGTAACCCTTACCGCCGGCCCCGGTGCCGCCGTAAGCCACAGTGCGCCATGAACCGTTGTCCTGGGTATCGAATACCGCCACCTGACCGTCAACCGTGAACTTGTGCACGCCCGAACCGTAGGACGTCGAGGCGATGGTCGACAGTGAAGGCAGCACCGTCGAAGGCATGAACGCATAACGGCGCTGGCCCGAACCGGCATCGAGCACGTTGAAAAAACCGTCGTTGGCATTGACCAGCACGCTGCTGCTCATGTTGGCTGACTTGAGTTGCAGGTAGGCCGTATACGAGGTATCGCCGAGCAGGTCACTGGCGGTCTTGTCACCGGGCAACGCCACCGCCAGCGTGGAGTTGACGATATCGCCCAACAGCAGGCTGCGGCTGCGCAACGACGCATTGGCCGTACCCTTGGCCCAGTTGATCAGGTTGGCGCCCGTCACGCCGCTGGGCAGGTTGGCGTTGAGCACCGCCTGTTGCGCCGGCGAGAAGTTGGCGTAATCCAGGCTGATCCGCGCCGGCGTTGTACCGGTACTCCATGACTCAAAGGTCGTCGCGGCGGTGCTGCCGGTCATGGTGGTGTCGGTGGTCCAGATCTGCGAGCCCCGCGCCCCGGTGGTGGCATTGAGGTTGTAGGCGCGCACGGTGCCGTGCCAGTCGGTCGGGTCATAGAATGTCTGGTAGAAGCGGGTGCCGGCCTGCAGTACCGCTGAGTTGGCCGAGGCGCCGCCCCCCGAGCCGACCTTGGCATAGATATCGCCCAGCGCCAGACTCAGGGCGCTGTTCAGGCCAGCGCTGTCATTGGCCTGGAAGTATTTGCCGCGCCCGTGGTTCTCGTCAGCGGCATCGATCAGCATCTGGTTATCCAGGGTAAAGCCAATCGTATAGGTGCTCATGTTCTGCACCGGGAAGCCGCCGGTGTCCCAGCTCTTGCCGGTCAGGTCGCCACCGGGGGTGCGTGAGTCGCGGCGCATGTCGATGTCATAGGCAAACTTGGCGATGTCATCGAGGTACAGGGTATCGCCCTCGTCATCCCCGGTCAGGTTCGGCCCGTCGTTGCTGATCCGGTCCCAGTTGGGCAACCAGCCGCTGGGGTCATCAGGATCGTTGCTCGGGAAGGTCCGGTCGTAGGTGGGCAAGCCATCAGTGATGACCACGCCATAGTTTTTCTGGCAGCGGTACTGGATGGGGCTGGTGAAGGTCGTTGGCGAGCCGGTGTAAGACGGCGAAGGCGACAGGCCGCGCATGTAGCGGGTGACCTGATAATAGGTTTCGGCCAATGGGGTGTTGGCCTCGGCGCGCAGGGCGCCGATCGCATTGCGCAGGTTGTTGTAGTTGGTGTCGGCAGTCTGTTGGCTCACCGCGCTCTGGTAGGCCGTGGCCGGCACCGCTGACAAGTCGGCCACCGATTGCTTGATACTGCCGCCAGGGCCGGGGTCGCCGCTGATGGGCGGGTTGTAACCGGCCAGGCCGATGCGCAGGGCACGGTTGTTCTGCACCAGCCCCTGAGCCACGGAAATCGCGCTATTGAGGCGGCTCTGGGTCGGGATGCCGGAAACGCTGCGGCCGGCGTTGAGTTCCGACACCAGATACGACAAGTAGGTGATCGGATAACGGGTATTGCCCGACCCTGCCGGGTCAGCCAAGGTGATGCAATGGATGGAGTTGGCATTACGGTAGAACGCGTAGGCCCCACCGCTGCAACCGGTTCTGCTCAGGTTGCCGACAAACACGTAATCGGCAGTGCCGTTACTGATCGGGTTGCCCTGGCTGTAGCCGCAGAAAATCAGAAAGCAGCTGTACACCGGTGTGTAGACCGGCCCCCATGTTGCCGAGGGGTTGTAGCCGGACGCCGTGATAATGGTGTCCATACTGCCCGAATTGTCGACCTGAAGCATGACGTTCGGGGTGACCGCAGGCGCACTGAGCAGCGGTACCTGGGCCGGGTTGAATGCGTAGACCGGGGCAGCTACGTATAACCCCAACAGCAGGCCCGCCAGGTACTTACCGGCGCGCGACACCGCCTCAACAATTGGCATAGATACTCTCCAGCACGGTTCGCGAAGCGCCCTGAATGACCACCGCAGTGACCCGGTACATGGTTACCGAGCTACCGGCCTGGCAGGTCGGCGGGCGGCTGATCGGTGTGGTGGTAGTACCCAGGTTCTGAATACCGTAGAAGCCACCACCGGCCGCCACCCACAGCACCCCCGATGCGCCCGTGCCGGCAGTGGTGAGGCTGGTTGACTCGGCTGGCGGCAGACAATTGGCGGGCGAGTTGCACTTGGCCATGCTGAAGTTGCTGGCCATGATCGCCGTCTCCCCCAAGCGCAGCACCGCCTCGGCGGTCTGGAACGAAGTATTGCGCAGGGTGACACTGCCGGCCATCTTCTCCTGCAGGGTGGCGCTTTGCATGGAGGCAATGCCCAGCATCGTCAGCAATAGCAAAAAGATCAGGCTGACCAGCAAGGCCATGCCGTGCTGGCGCTGGATAAACCGGGGCATGCGCTGCAAGCGGTTGGTGTTCATCGCATCCCCTCTCAGAACCGGTTACGCAAGTAGGCGACAGCGCTGTAAGTCTGATTAGCGACCCGCGCCTCCGGGTCTCTCAGGGTCAGGCTCAGGCGCACGCTGCGGATCTCGGCAGAACTGGCCGCGCTAATGACCCGGGTGTAGCTCATGGGGCTGCCGGTCATGCCGAACGATACGTCGAAAGCCACAATATTCTGCAGCAAGGGCTGGGCAGGCTGGGTAGAGGCAGTACCGGCCTTGATGCTCAGGGTGCCGTTATTGGCACTGTAGCTGTAGACCAGTTGCCGCAGCGGGAACGCCGTCTGGCCGGCAGCCGGCGCCCTGGAACCGGCGTAAAGCTGAGACGAGGTTTGGCAATCGGAAAGGATGGTCCAGTTCGGCGCGACCCCGGCTGTACCGATGTCGGCGGTGACAATGGTCAGGGTGTTGGTGGTGTTGTCCCAGAGGATCGGGGTGTTAAGCGCCGTCGGCCACTCAATCGCTGGCGGTACCGGGATGTAACTGCCAAAGCTCAGGCAGCCGTACATGCCGGTCATGCGCAGTTCCTGGATCATCTTGCTCAGCACGAAGCGTGCGTCTTCCTGCAGGCGCGCTGCCGAGTTCTGACTGGAAAAGGTCGTGCGCGCGGCAATGAAAATCTGCACCACCCCGAAGCTGACCACCAGCCCGAGCGCCAGCGCCACCATGATTTCGATGAGACCGAACCCTTGTGAACGGCGCTTCATGGCGTCACCCCGACCCCGATGCGCGAGGTAAGTACGAAGCTGCGTGCAGCCGCCGCAGCAGGCGTTGCTCCGCTGGCCAGGTCTTCAGGTTGCTGGGCACGGCGGTCATTCCAGTAAATGGTGATGGTGACCTCCTGGCCGTTAATGGCAATCTTGCTTTGCGCGCCATCGGTGCCGGCAAAACCCGTGACATTTTCGCGGAAGTCCGACAGGTCTCTGGAGCGCGCATCGTTTCCGGGCGCTGGCGCCGCCGACAGGCTCGACAACCCATAGCTGGCGAGCACATTGGCGGTGCCATTGGAGGTGGCGTTGCCGATCACGTTGGCCCGGATGCGATCCATCATGTCATAGGCAATAAAGCTGGCCTGGCTGGTCATCGCGGCACTGTCGGTGTACTTGAGCGCATTGAGCTGAATAGCAGCGGCGCCCAGCAGACCGATGGCCAGAATCAACACCGAGATCAGCACCTCGATCAGGGTCATGCCCGCCTGGGCAGCGCGACAGGTCTTGGTCATCCGCAGCTTCCATTCAAAACGATTCTTCCGGTCAGGCAGACATACAACGCCTTGCTGATCGTGCCGCGAGTGTAGGTCATGGTCACCTGGCTGGCCGGTGTCGCCACCCCGCCGAGGTTGTTGAATTCGATGGCTGCCACATTGCCGGTGGCCAGCGCCGCACCGGCACTCATGCCGCTCAGGGTCCTGAGGGTGGTCGGGTTGGTTTTTGTGTCAGTGATTCGCAGGTCGGCGGTCCAGTCGGCGCCGCTGACCGGCGCGATGCGGATCGTCATGCCACGGTTGATCGCCTCCAGCCGCGCATAATTGAGCGCCCGCTGCAGGTCGCTGACTTCAGTCTCGGCGCGGTTGTTCTGGATCATGCTGCTGAACCCCGGGATGGCAACGGCCGCCAGAATTCCCACCAGAGACACAGTGACTAACAATTCGATCAGGCTGAATCCCTTGGCGGAACGAGGCATTAAGTGTCTCCTTGACGATACGACTATAAAGCGGCTGCAACACCGAACAACCGTTACAAGGATATACGGTCATTTACGACTGACGAGTGTCAGCTTTTCTTCCAGGGAGGGAAGATCGATGAAACAGAGCGGTTTCACGCTATTGGAGCTACTGATTGCCCTGATTGTTCTGAGCATTCTGAGCGGGCTGGCAGCGCCGGGCCTGAGCGACCTGTGGCAAGCGCAACAACGGCTGGTGGCGGCCCGCGAGCTGGCCGGCGGTATACGCGCCGCAAGGGTCGCGGCAATCACCCGCCATCAGCAGGTCAGTATTCAGGCACTTGGGGAGGACTGGAGCCAGGGCTGGCAGATCATCGCCGAGCACAATCAACAACGCCCGGATGGGCCGGTGCTGCTGGAGCGGGTGCTCAATGGCAAGCTGCGGATCGTGGGCAATAGCAAGGTCGCACAGAAGCTCACATTCAGCGAGCTGGGCGGTTTGCGCGGCGGCGGCAACGGCACCATCCACGTGTGCCTCAGAGACCAGCCGGTCAGCCACTACCGGGTGGTGGTGGCGATTACCGGGAATGTGAGGGTGGTGGAGCGGCAAACCGATCAGCCGCTATGCGGCTGAGCTGTACTTTGAGGGCAGACCTTGAGGGCGTATCAGGTCACCGACTTGACCCGCAGCTCTTTAGGCATCGAGAAGGTGATGTTTTCCGGGCGGCCATCGAGTTCCTGAGCGCTGCTGGCGCCCCACTCCTGCAACTGCTGGATCACACCGCGCACCAGCACTTCCGGCGCCGACGCACCGGCAGTGATACCGATGTTGTGCACCCCGTCGAACCAGCTGCGCTGCATGTCTTCGGCGCCATCGATCAGGTAGGCCGGGGTCGCCATGCGTTCGGCCAGCTCGCGCAGACGGTTGGAGTTGGAACTGTTGGGGCTGCCTACAACCAGCACCACATCGCATTCGTCAGCCAGTTGCTTGACCGCATCCTGGCGGTTCTGGGTGGCGTAGCAGATGTCATCCTTGCGCGGCCCGCCGATAGCCGGGAAGCGCGCCCGCAGGGCGTCGATCACCCGGCTGGTGTCATCCATCGACAGCGTGGTCTGGGTCACAAATGCCAGACGCTCGGGGTTGCTGACCTCAAGCCTGGCGACATCCTGCTCATCTTCCACCAGGTAGATGGCCCCGCCATTGCTGGCATCGTACTGGCCCATGGTGCCTTCGACTTCCGGATGGCCGGCGTGGCCGATCAGGATGCACTCACGGCCATCGCGGCTGTACTTGGCCACCTCGATGTGCACCTTGGTGACCAGCGGGCAGGTGGCATCAAAGACCTTCAGGCCGCGGTTGGCCGCCTCGCTACGCACAGCCTGGGATACACCGTGGGCACTGAAGATGACGATGACGTTATCCGGAACCTGGTCCAATTCCTCGACGAAAATGGCCCCACGCGAGCGCAGATCCTCGACGACGAACTTGTTGTGGACCACTTCGTGGCGCACATAGATCGGCGGCCCGAACACTTCCAGGGCCCGGTTGACGATTTCGATCGCACGGTCCACACCGGCACAAAAGCCGCGGGGATTGGCGAGTCTGATTTGCATGTTGGCCTCGGCAGCCTGTGGCTGTATAGGGTGCGCAGCTTTTGCCGCTCCCGCAGGAGCGGCTTCAGCCGCGAAAAACGTTACGAATCCAGCGCCACGACTTCGAAGATCTGCACTTCGAAATCAAGGGTCTTGCCGGCCAGCGGATGGTTGAAATCGATGGTCACCTGCTGCTCATCGAAGTCCTTCACCACACCCGGCAACTCGGTATTGGCGGCATCGTTGAAAATCACCAGCAGCCCTTCGGACAGTTCCATGCCCTCGAACTGCGAGCGTGGCATGATTTGCACGTTTTGCGGGTTGTGCTGACCAAAGGCACCTTCGGGCGGGATGCGCACGCTTTTGTGATCACCGGCCTTGAAGCCGAAGATCGCCGCTTCAAAGCCTGGCAGCAAGTTGCCGTCGCCGACCTTGAAGGTCGCTGGCGACTTGTCGAAGGTGCTGTCCACGGTGTCGCCGTTTTCCAGGCGCAAGGCAAAGTGCAGCGTCACCTGGGTGTTCTGGCCGATACGGATATCGCCCGCTGATGATTGTTCAGTCATGAACAGCCTCTTCACTTTTCTTGCTCTTGAACATATCCAGCGCCAGCATCACCGCGCCGACGCTGATCGCGCTGTCGGCCACGTTGAACGCCGGGAAGTACCAGCGGTTCTGCCAGTGCACCAGAATGAAGTCGATCACATGGCCCAGCACGACGCGGTCGTAGAGATTGCCGATGGCGCCGCCCAGCACCAGTGCCAGGGCGACCGCCAGCCAGGTCTCATCGCGCCCCAGGCGCTTGAGCCAGACCACCAGCACCGCACTGACCACCAGCGCAATCACGGCGAACAACCAGCGCTGCCAGCCGGCGCCGTCCGCCAGGAAGCTGAACGCTGCGCCGGTGTTATATGCCAGGGTCCAGCTGAAGTAATCCGGAATCACGATGATCTGTTGGTACAGGTTCAACGAGTTCTCGAAGTAGTACTTGCTGACCTGGTCAACGATCAGGACCAGCAGGCTCAGCCATAACCAGGACAGCCGGCCGAACCGGCCGGTGCCCTTATCCAGCCCCGAGTCAGGCATAGTGACGCACCTCGCCGGCACCGCTGATGTTGTCTACGCAGCGGTTGCAGATTTCCGGATGCTCGGCGTGGCTGCCCACGTCTTCGCGGTGATGCCAGCAACGGGCGCACTTGGCGTGCCCGGACTTGACCACTTTGAGCTTGAGCCCTTCGACTTCGGTCACTACCGCATCGGCCGGCGCCGAAACGAACGGCGCGACGGTGGCAGTCGAGGTGATCAGGACGAACCGCAGCTCGTTGCCGAGTTTGGCCAGATCGGCACTCAACGCCTCTTCGGCGTACAGGGTCACTTCGGCCTGCAGGTTGCCGCCGATGGCTTTGGCAGCGCGCAGGTTTTCCATTTCCTTGTTGACCGCAACCTTCACCGCCATGACCCGCTCCCAATAGGCGCGGTCCAGCTCGAAACCGGCTGGCAGCTCGCTCAGGCCCTGATACCAGGTGTTGAGCATCACCGACTCGTTGCGCTCGCCCGGCAGGAACTGCCACAGCTCGTCGGCAGTGAACGACAGGATCGGCGCGATCCAGCGTACCAGCGCTTCAGAGATGTGGAACAGAGCGGTCTGGCAGGAACGCCGCGCGACGCTGTTGGCGCCCGTGGTGTACTGACGGTCCTTGATGATGTCGAGGTAGAAACCGCCCAGCTCCTGCACGCAGAAGTTGTGGATCTTCGAGTAGACGTTCCAGAAGCGGTATTCGCCGTAGTGCTCTTCGAGCTCGCGCTGCAGCAGCAGGGTGCGATCCACCGCCCAACGGTCCAGCGCCAGCATGTCTTCAGCCGGCAGCAGGTCGGTGGCCGGGTTGAAGCCGGACAGGTTCGACAGCAGGAAGCGCGCGGTATTGCGGATCCGCCGGTAGGCGTCGGCACTGCGCTGCAGGATCTGCTCGGAAACGGCCATTTCGCCGGAGTAGTCGGTGGCCGAAACCCACAGACGCAGGATATCGGCGCCCAGCGTGTCGGTGACCTTCTGCGGCTCGATGGTATTGCCCAGCGACTTGGACATCTTGCGGCCGTTCTCGTCGACCGTGAAGCCGTGAGTCAGCAGCTCGCGGTACGGCGCATGCCCGTCGATGGCGCAACCGGTCAGCAACGAGGAGTGGAACCAGCCGCGGTGCTGGTCGGAGCCTTCCAGGTACAGGTCGGCGCGCGGGCCGCTGTCGTGGCCGATATTGTGCGAGCCACGCAGTACATGCCAGTGCGTGGTGCCGGAGTCGAACCACACGTCGAGGGTGTCGTTGATCTTGTCGTAGCTGGCCGCTTCGTCACCGAGCAGCTCGGCAGCATCGAGCTTGAACCAGGCCTCGATGCCTTGCTGCTCGACGCGCTGGGCGACCTGCTCCATCAGCTCGACAGTGCGCGGATGCAGTTCGCCGGTTTGCTTGTGCAGGAAGAACGGAATCGGCACGCCCCAGTTGCGCTGGCGCGAGATGCACCAGTCAGGCCGGTTGGCGATCATCGAATGCAGACGCGCCTGGCCCCAGGCCGGGACGAATTTGGTCTGGTCGATGGCCTTGAGCGAACGCTCGCGCAGGCTGGCACCGGCAGCCGGCTGCTTGTCCATGCCGACGAACCACTGTGCCGTAGCACGGTAGATCAGCGGGGTCTTGTGCCGCCAGCAATGCATGTAGCTATGGCTGATGGTCTCGGTGTGCATCAGGTTGCCGACTTCAGCCAGCTTGTCGACGATGTTCTGGTTGGCCTTGAAGATGAACTGGCCACCGAAGAACTCCAGCGACTCGACATACACGCCGTTGCTCTGCACGGGGCTGAGGATGTCATCGTTGCTCATGCCGTAGTGCTTGCACGAATTGAAGTCGTCTACGCCGTAGGCCGGGGCACTGTGTACCACACCGGTGCCGGCACCCAGCTCGACGTACTCGGCCAGGTACAGCGGCGACAGACGGTCGTAGAACGGATGGCGGAAATTGATCAGCTCAAGCGCTTTACCGGTGGCGGTGGCGATCACCGAACCTTCGAGCTTGTAGCGCGCCAGGCACGCCTCGACCAGCTCTTCAGCCAGCACAAGCAGGCGCTCACCGGTATCGACCAACGCATAGTTGAATTCAGGGTGAACGTTCAGCGCCTGGTTGGCCGGGATGGTCCACGGGGTGGTGGTCCAGATCACGATGGCCGCAGGCTTGGGCAGCGCCGAAAGACCGAAAGCGGCAGCCAGTTTCGCGTCGTCGGCAATCGGGAAGGCGACGTCGATGGTCGGCGACTTCTTGTCCTGATACTCGACTTCCGCTTCAGCCAGGGCCGAGCCGCAGTCGAAACACCAGTTGACCGGCTTGAGGCCCTTGAATACGAAGCCGCCCTTGACCATTTCGGCCAGTGCACGGATTTCTCCGGCTTCGTTGGCGAAGTTCATGGTCAGGTAGGGATTGTCCCACTCGCCCAGCACACCCAGGCGGATGAACTCGGCCTTCTGGCCCTCGACCTGCTCGGCCGCATAGGCACGGCACAGCTCACGGGTCTTGTCGGCCGACAGGTTCTTGCCGTGGGTGACCTCGACCTTGTGCTCGATCGGCAGGCCGTGGCAGTCCCAGCCGGGCACGTAAGGCGCGTCAAAACCGGCCAGGGTCTTGGAACGCACGATCATGTCCTTGAGGATCTTGTTCAGTGCATGACCGATGTGAATCTTGCCGTTGGCATAGGGCGGACCGTCGTGCAGGACGAACTTGGGACGGTCCTTGCCAATTTCGCGCAGCTTCTGGTACAGGCCAATGCTGTCCCAGCGCTGCAGGGTTTGCGGTTCGCGCTGGGGCAGGCCGGCCTTCATCGGGAAGGCGGTGTCCGGAAGATTTAGCGTGGCTTTGTAGTCGGTCATTTCAGGCTCTTGGTTAGCGGTTGGCCATGCCAATGGGCACGGGCGGCGGCGACATCCGCATTGATCGCCGTCTTGAGCGCCTCCAGTGAGGCAAAGCGCTGCTCATCACGCAGCTTTTGGTGGAAAACCACCGTCAAACGCCGGCCATAGAGATCACCGGCAAAATCCAGAAGATGCACCTCGAGGTGGGCACTGCCATCGCCGGCCACGGTCGGACGCACGCCGATATTGGCAACCCCCGGCCAGACCTGACCGTCAATCAGGGTGCTGGTCAGATAGACCCCGCTCAGCGGCACGCGGCGGCGCTTGAGCTGCACATTGGCGGTCGGCGTACCGAGCTGGCGGGCCAGCTTCTGGCCATGCAGGACGCGCCCGGAAATCGCGAACGGGCGGCCCAGCAGTTGCTCGGCAAGGTCGAAGTCGGCGCTGGCCAGCGCCTTGCGTACCTTGGTGCTACTGACCCGCAGGCCATCGATCTCGACGGTCTGCGCCGCTTCGACAGTAAACCCGTGGGCGGCGCCGGCACGTTGCAGGAAATCGAAATCACCGGAACGGTCATGGCCAAAACGAAAATCGTCACCCACTTCAAGGTGCTTCACACCGAGGCCATCAAGAACAATGGTCTCGACGAACTCGGTGGCGCTGAGTTGGCTGAAGCGCTGATTGAATGACAGGCACAGGACCCGGTCAACGCCCTCTGCGCGCAACAGCTCGACTTTGTCGCGCAACCGCGCCAGGCGCGGCGGCGCGGTGTCGGGGGCAAAGAACTCGCGCGGCTGTGGCTCGAAGATCACCACGCAGCTGGGCAGCTCCAGTTCGGCGGCGCGCTCACGCAGGCGCGCCAGGATAGCCTGGTGGCCGCGGTGTACACCGTCGAAGTTGCCAATCGTGGCGACGCAACCCCGGTGCTGGGGGCGCAGGTTGTGAAGGCCTCTAACCAGCTGCATAACGCACATCTTGCTCATAAAGTGGCCGATTATACCTACAGAGGGACAAGGACGACAGGCACGTTACGTCTTGATCGCCTTGCGGGCAAAATCCTTCAGGCGAAAACCCAGCAACAGCAGCATGGCAAAGTAGGCCACGACCCCGGCCGCAACCAGAATCCCCAGACGAACGAAGCGTTCGAGCATACCGCCCTCTGCCCAGGCCGGCATCAACTGCATCACCCCCAGCAGCACGCCGGCCATGACAGCGACCGCCACGCACAGTTTGAGCAGGAACAGCGGCCAGCCCGGTTGCGGCTGGAACAACTGCTGACGACGCAGTTGCCAGAACAGTAACAAGGCATTGATCGTCGCGCCGACACTGATCGCCAGCGCCAGGCCGGCATGCTGCAAGGGCCCGATAAACGCGAGGTTGAGCAATTGAGTGACGATCAACGTGAAAATCGCGATTTTCACCGGCGTGCGGATATTCTGTTGCGCGTAGAACCCCGGCGCCAGCACCTTGATCAGGATGATCCCCAGCAAGCCAACCGAATAGGCAATCAGCGCATGCTGGGTCATCAGCGCGTCGTGATCATCGAACTTGCCGTACTGGAACAACGCAACCGTCAGCGGCTCGGAAATCAGTCCCAGCGCCAGGGTACAGGGCAATACCAGCACAAAGCACAGGCGCAGCCCCCAGTCGAGAATCCGCGAATACTCATGACGGTCACGGTCGGCGTAGGTCTTGGCCAGGATCGGCAACAGGATGGTGCCCAGCGCCACACCCAACACGCCGGACGGCAGCTCCATCAGGCGGTCGGCGTAATACATCCATGACACCGAGCCTGCCACCAGAAAAGAGGCGAATATGGTGTTGATGATCAGCGAAATCTGGCTGACCGACACGCCGAGAATCGCCGGCAGCATCTGCTTCATCACCCGCCAGACACCCGCATCACGCAGGTTCAGGCGCGGCAGCACCAACATCCCGATGCGTTTGAGGTGCGGCAACTGATAAAGCAGCTGCAGCAGGCCACCGGCCAAGACCGCCCAACCGAGCGCCATGATCGGCGGATCGAAGTACGGCACCAGCAACAGTGCAAACACGATCATGCTGACATTGAGCAGGGTCGGCACAAAGGCCGGCACGGCAAAGCGGTTCCAGGTATTGAGAATCGCCCCCGCCAGCGAAGACAGCGAAATCAGCAATATATAAGGAAAGGTCACCCGCAGCAGGTCGGAGGTCAGGGCGAACTTTTCCGGCGTGTCGGCAAAGCCCGGCGCTGTCGCCCAGATGATCCAGGGCGCAAACAGCACACCGAGCAGGGTCACCACCGCCAGGGCCAGGGTCAGTAGCCCCGAGACATAAGCGATGAAGGTGCGGGTCGCCTCCTCGCCCTGCTGGTTCTTGTACTCAGCCAGGATCGGCACGAATGCTTGCGAAAACGCCCCCTCGGCAAAGATTCGCCGCAGCAGGTTGGGCAGCTTGAAAGCGATGAAAAACGCATCGGTGGCCATCCCGGCACCGAACGCCCGGGCGATGATGGTATCGCGCACGAACCCCAGAACCCGGGACAACATGGTGATGGAGCTGACCGCAGCCAGTGACTTGAGCAGATTCATTAGCGCAACAATTCGCCTCGAGCAAAGGACGCTGTTTGCTGTCGTCCATTTATGCGATACTCCGCGGCCCAAAAAAGCCCGAAGCCAAAGTCCGCGAGTGTACAGCCCCGGCGCCGGAAATGAATCACCGGCAAGGTGCAAGACCACTCGGCGCAAACTTGTATCTGCCCTTGACATTCATTGGGCACATCGGCATGATTCGCGGCCTTATTTGTTAGCTATTTCATAACAGTCTTTCGAGGAGCTTGACGGTGGCCAACTCACCTTCCGCCAAAAAACGTGCAAAACAGGCTGAGAAGCGTCGCAGCCACAACGCCAGCCTGCGTTCCATGGTTCGTACCTACATCAAGAATGTAGTTAAAGCCATTGACGCAAAAGACGCAGAAAAAGCACAAGTTGCTTACACTCTGGCTGTGCCTGTCATCGACCGTATGGCCGACAAAGGCATCATCCACAAGAACAAGGCTGCTCGTCATAAGAGCCGCCTGAACGGTCACATCAAGGCCCTGAAAGAAGCCGCCTGATTGACCTGTTCTTGAAAAAACCGACCTGAGGGTCGGTTTTTTTATGCCCGCGCTTTCTATCTGCCCTGCATCAACTGTTGCAGCGGTGCATACTCGGCATGACTGACCGGCGCCAGCCCAGACGCCCCCTGCGACTTCAGAAAGTCGCCCAGCACCGCCCTGTCGCCCAGCATTACCGAGCCAATAGCACGCTTCAACTCATCACACAGGCTGCCGCTAAAAACGTAGGGGTCGTAGTAAATCGGCTCTGAACGCCACAGCACACGCAAGCTGTCTTGCTGCATGCGCCCCTCGCGCAGATAGGCATCGGCGCGCACACTGGCCACGAACACCGCGTCAATACGCTTGCCCAGCAACGCATCCAGGGATTTGTCATGCGAGCCGGAGTAGCTCACCGAACCAAAGAACCGTGCAAGCGGCAGACCGGTCAGCCGGGCAAACTCGGCGTTAGGGATCAGGCTGCCCGAGGTACTGACCGGATCACTCAAGGCGACCGTCTTGCCACGCAGCGCCTCAAGGCTGTCGAACTCGCTGGCACGCACCAACAACAGCGCCTGATAGTGATGTCCCGGCGGCGTGAAATACCCACCATCAATGGTCAGGCTGGCAAACGGCTCGATACGCGGGTCACGACCATGCGCCAGGATATAAGAGGCCGGCCCCAGCCAGGCGATATCCACCCCACCCGAGACGATCGCATCGACAACGCTCTCATAAGAAGAAGACGCGACGATCTCCACCGGCATGCTCAACTTCAGGCTCAACTGATCCAGCAACGGCCGGTACTCATGCAGCAGCACATCCATACCTTTCTTGGGTATGACCGCCACCCGCAAGCTCTTTTGCTGACACTGGGCATAAGCCTGCACAGTGAACAGCCAGAGCAGCAGCAACGTCGACACGACTCTTATTCCACGCATATCTGCTCCGGCTCATCGACTAACGGCACGTACTCACTCAACTGCTGCAACGACAGCGGTCGGCTGAAGTAATAACCCTGGGCGAAATCGCAGCCCACCCGCTTCAGGTAAAGCATCTGCTCGCGGGTCTCCACTCCCTCCGCAACCACCTCAAGTCCCAGGCGCTTGGCCAGGATGAGGGTCGACGACACAATCGGGCTGTCATCCATGACGCCCGACAAGGACGCAATCAGCGCACGATCAAGCTTCAACTTGGTCAATGGCAACGCTTGCAGGTGGGCAAACCCCGCATAACCTTTGCCAAAGTCATCAAGACTGATATTCAAGCCTGCATCACGCAGACGACGAAGATGCTCGACCGCCAGGTTTTCGTCTTCCAGCACGGCCGTTTCGGTAATTTCCAAGTCAAGCCACTCAGGCTTCAGGGCATGCCTGTCGAGTTCATCAAGGACCCTCTGGCTAAAATCGGCCTGACGCAACTGAATGGCCGACACATTGACCGCCAGACGAATCGGCTGCCCTCGCGCATACCACTGCGCCATCATTTCACAGGCAAGACGCAGCACTTCCCAGCCCAGCTCGACGATAAACCCACTGCGCTCGGCCAATGCGATAAACCGGTCCGGATAAAGCAACCCGAGCGCCGGATGCTGCCAGCGCACCAGCGCCTCGCAACTGCTGAGCGAGATATCATCCAGGCGCATCTGGGGCTGGTAATGAAGAATGAACTGCCGCCCCTGCAGCGCCTCGACGAAAGCCTGCTCCAACGCAAAACTTTCGCCCTCCTCGACATTCAGCGAGGCATCGAAGAACCGGTACTGGCCGCGCCCGGCCCGCTTGGCCAGATACATGGCTGCATCAGCAGCACGAATCAGCTCATCGACCGCCTGCCCATCACGCGGATACAGGCTTACTCCGACGCTGGGGCTGGTACTGAGCATATGCTCAGCCAGGCTGTAGGGTGCCGACAACTTCTGCACCAACGCACCCACCCAGGCGTCTATCTGCCGCTCATTACGCTCACCGGCCAGCAGCACGACAAACTCATCACCACCAAAGCGCGAGGCTTCGTCTCCAGGCCCAAGCATCCAACTGATCCGCCCGGCGACCGCCTGCAATAGCAAGTCGCCAATCTCGTGGCCCAGCGAATCATTGATCGACTTGAAACGGTCCATGTCGATAAACAGCACCGCCATCAACTGCCCCTTGCCCAGCGCCCGCATGGCGACCTTGAGCAACTGGCGGCGGTTGTGCAAACCACTGAGATGATCAGTGGCGGCCGCATGACTGCTACGCCGGTGTTCCTCTTCAAGCCGGGCAATCAACGCCTGATTGGCTTGCTGGACCTGCTGCAGAGCAACAAAGGCGTCCTGGCGCTTGCGCAGCAGGCGCAGCGTCCACAACAGGCAGCCCAGAAGCAGCAGCGTCATGCTCAGGTTCAGCCATAGCCGACCACGAAACGACTCACGCGAGGCGTGCAGGATTTCGTCGACACCCTGGCTGACCACCACGGTAAAGCCGCGCTCCGGCAGGCGCACATACAGACTCTGGTAATGGCTTGGGCCAGCCTGCTGAAGCAGTTGCCCGGAAAGCTCCTGCACAGTGGCAAAGCCCGGCTCAAGCGCCCCGCCACCCACCACAACCCCACTGCTGTTGATGCGCAGCAACTCCTGACCCGCACCATCGAGCAAGCGCATCATGCCGCTGCGCCCCAGATCAATACGCTCGAACAATGCAGCCAGATAACCGATATCCAGTTGCACGACCAGAATGCGATTGAGCGTACCGTTTGCAGAGTCGACCAACGGCAACATGAATGGTAAGCGCCAACTGGGCAGCGAAGGCGCATCCTGCGCGCGAGCAACGAGCGGCAACAGCGGCTTGAGCCCGTATTGCATGGAATGATCGGCCAATTGCTCAAGCCACAGCACCGGCAAGCGACTCGGTTCATCCATGTGACTGGCAGACAGCAGCCGCCCATCCAGGCCATACAGGCTCATGCGCTTGAACACCGGGTCTTCGGCAAGCATGCGCACCAGCCCCTGCCGGCTATTGGCCGTGCCACCGAAATCGTCACGCACGACCTCACCAATGACCTGGGCCCGATCGACCAGCTGGCGCAGATTCTGCCCGGCTATTGCAGCCAGATTCAGATGCTCTGCCGCCTTGGCAGCCAGCGCTTCATCAGCAGAGGAGGCTTGATGCTGAAAGTGCCGCACCCAGAGAAATGCCAGGGTCACAGCACAAAATGCCAGCAACAACAGCTGCAGAGAGCTGAGCGAGGAAAATGACCTCCGGATCACTGCAAAACATCCATGCCCTGTAATACCGGCAATTTACTACTACGGCATTGCCAAATAATGACGGTTTTGCAGGGTCCGGAGATTGCCGGTCAGGTCAGGTACAACCTGCTAAGGCTTTTCAGCCTCACGCCACGGCAGGATCGGAATCGCAGTCACCGCATTTTGCGGGCTGCCTTCGATAAGGCGGTCGCTGTAGACCAGATACACCAGCGTATTGCGCTTCTCGTCCAAAAAGCGCACCACCTGCATGGTCTTGAACACCAGCGAGGTACGCTCCTTGAACACCTCTTCACCATCCTTGAGCGGCAACTCGAAGCGGATCGGCCCGACCTGACGACAGGCAATCGACGCCTCGGCGCGGTCCTCTGCCAGCCCCAGACTGCCTTTGACCCCACCGGTCTTGGCCCGCGACAGGTAGCAGGTCACGCCCTCGACCTTGGGATCATCGAATGCCTCGACCACGATCCGGTCGTTGGCGCCGAGCAGTTTAAAAACCGTCGACACCTGGCCAATCTCTTCAGCAGCAGCCTGCAAGGACCAGCCCAGCAGCGGCCAGGCCAGCAACAACCCGATTCCCAGCCTGAACACGCGCATGAACCACCTCACACCAGAATCAGATTATCGCGATGCACCAGCTCAGGCTCAGCCATGTAGCCCAACACCCGAACGATGGCATCAGACGATTGACCGATGATCTTCTGCGCCTCGACGGCGCTGTAGTTACTCAGCCCGCGCGCCACTTCACGACCATCCGGCGCCACACAGACAACCATCTCGCCGCGCCGGAAACTGCCCTGGACCAGCTTGACGCCGACCGGCAGCAAGCTCTTGTTATCCGAGGCCAGCGCGCTGACCGCGCCATCATCGAGCACCAGCGTGCCACGGGTCTGCAGATGCCCGGCCAGCCACTGCTTGCGCGCCGCAAGCATTTCGCGCTCCGGCGACAACAGGGTGCCGAGTTGCTCGCCGGCCTTGAGCCGCGCCAACACCTGCTCAATGCGCCCACCGACGATCACGGTGTGCGCACCGGAACGCGCCGCCAGACGCGCAGCGCGCAGTTTGGTCTGCATACCGCCACGCCCCAGCGCACCGCCTGTGCCACCGGCAACGGCGTCCAGCGCCGGATCATCGGCACGCGCCTCAAGAATCAATTGGGCATCAGGGTTGTTACGCGGGTCGGCATCGAACATGCCGTCACGATCCGTCAGGATGACCAGCAGATCGGCCTCGACCAGGTTTGCCACCAACGCCGCCAGGGTGTCGTTGTCACCGAAGCGGATCTCATCGGTGACCACCGTGTCGTTCTCGTTGATGACCGGCACCACCCCCAGCTCGACCAGCGCACGCAAGGTGCTGCGGGCGTTGAGATAACGCTTGCGGTCCGACAGGTCGTCGTGGGTCAGAAGAATCTGCGCAGTGTGCCGGTCATGCTCGGCAAAGCTCGACTCCCAGGCCTGTACCAGCCCCATCTGGCCGATAGCCGCTGCCGCCTGCAGCTCATGCATGGCACTCGGTCGGGTCGTCCAGCCCAGACGGCTCATCCCGGCCGCCACCGCCCCGGAGGACACCAGCACCAGTTCGACGCCCGCCTCATGCAGCGCCACCATCTGTTCAACCCAGACACTCATTGCCGAGCGATCCAGGCCCTTGCCATCAGCAGTCAGCAAAGCACTGCCAATCTTCACGACCCAGCGCCGGGCACCCGTCACTTTGCTGCGCATCATCATCCAACCTTAGCCAGAGAGTTTTTCAATTCGGCTTTCAGGGCACGAAAACGCCGCTCGAAAGCGGCGTTAGTTTACTGCAAGTTACGACCCGCCATCAGTCACGGACATAAATGATTTCCGGGCCGTCTTCGTCATCCAGATCATCGCCCCAATCATCGTCGTCACTGACATCATCGACGCTTTTCACACCACTGCGGCGCAGGGCACGCTTGTCGTCCAGCGCCTGCAACTGGGCACGCGCCTCGTCTTCGATGCGCTGATCCAGCTCGGCCAGCTCTTCGGCATAAGCCGGGTCATGGGCCAGGCGATCAGCACGGTCTTCGAGGTAACGCATGATGTCGCGCGACAGACGCTCGGTGCCTTCACGGGCGATGGCCGAGATCACATAAACCGGGCCGGTCCAGCCCAGCCGCTCGACGATCTCGCGCTTGCGCTGCTCCTGCTCATCTTCGAGCAACTGGTCGCACTTGTTCAGCACCAGCCAGCGGTCGCGATCAGCCAGCGCCGGACTGAAGCGGATCAGCTCATTGATGATCACCTCGGCCGAATCAGCCGGGCTGGTTTCATCCATCGGCGCCATGTCCACCAGGTGCAGCAACAGACGGGTACGCGCCAAGTGCTTGAGGAAACGAATCCCCAGGCCCGCGCCGTCCGAAGCACCTTCGATCAGCCCCGGAATGTCGGCGATGACGAAGCTCTTCCAGCGGTCGACACTGACCACCCCAAGGTTCGGCACCAGCGTGGTGAACGGATAATCCGCCACCTTTGGCTTGGCGGCCGATACCGAGCGAATGAAGGTGCTCTTGCCAGCATTCGGCAGGCCCAGCAGGCCGACGTCAGCCAGCACCTTGAGCTCCAGCTTCAGGTCACGCTGGTCGCCCGGTTTGCCCGGAGTGGTCTGGCGTGGCGCACGGTTGGTGCTGGACTTGAAACGGGTGTTGCCCAGGCCGTGCCAGCCGCCCTGAGCGACCATCAGCTTCTGACCGGCCTTGGTCAGGTCGCCGATGACCTCCTGGGTACCGGCGTCGATCACCGTGGTGCCGACCGGCACGCGCAGGAACAGGTCTTCTCCCTTGGCACCGGTGCAGTCCGTGCTGCCACCGTTGGAACCGCGCTGGGCATCGAAATGCCGCGTGTAGCGGTAATCCACCAGGGTATTGAGGTTTTCGTCAGCGACCATGTACACCGAGCCACCGTCACCACCGTCACCGCCGTTGGGACCGCCGTTCTCGATGAATTTTTCACGCCGGAAGCTCATGCAACCGTTGCCGCCGTCACCGGCCTTTACCCGAATCGATACTTCATCAACAAATTTCATAACGCCTGCTCCCGCCACAAGGACGAGCCGAACCACATGAATTCATAAGCCTCTTGCAAAAATAGCACTGCGACACCGATCAGAAAACGGCGAGCCGAAAGGCCCGTATCACAAGCGCCTGCAAAAACCGTTTTGCAAGAGACTCACCACCACCAAAACGAAAAAGCCCCGTCGCAGGACGGGGCTTTTCATGCAACTGCGTGATTACGCTACCGAGGCTTCAGCCTTCGGAACGATGCTCACGTAACGACGACCGAAGGCGCCTTTGACTTCGAACTTCACAGTGCCTTCCACTTTCGCGAACAGGGTGTGGTCCTTGCCAATGCCAACGCCGTAGCCAGCGTGGAACTCGGTGCCGCGCTGACGAACGATGATGTTGCCCGGAATGATTGCCTGGCCGCCGTAGATTTTAACGCCAAGACGTTTACTTTCTGAGTCGCGACCGTTGCGGGTACTACCGCCGGCTTTTTTGTGTGCCATGAGTCAATTCTCCAAATGAGGATTAGGCTGGATTACGCCTGAATACCGGTGATTTTGATCTCGGTGTACCACTGACGGTGGCCCTGGCGCTTCATGTGGTGCTTACGACGACGGAACTTGATGATACGAACCTTGTCGTGACGACCTTGCGAAACCACTTCGGCTACAACGGTAGCGCCAGCAACAACTGGAGCACCGATGGTGACGTCGTCACCGTTGCCGACCAGCAGAACGCGGTCGAAAGTAACGGATTCGCCAGTGGCGATTTCCAGTTTTTCAACTTTCAGGTATTCACCTGGGGCGACTTTGTACTGCTTGCCGCCGGTAACAATAACTGCGTAAGACATGGTGTCTCTCCGAAAATCCTGCTCACCCAGCTCTTTATAGGAATAGTGTCGGCTGGCATGGCTGCATCAGGCTGGAGACCTCGATGCAATTGCGTAAGGCAGGTAATGCCCAAGAAAGTAAGGGTGCGCGATTGTACGCAAGCGGTGATTACCTTGCAAGGGCCGGGCTTGCATACCTTGACACACCTGTACCCGCAACCTAGCATGCGGCGCAACCTATGTGGAGCACCTGTCGCTGATGCAACCCCAAGCCTTCTACCGCGCGGTGGCGGACGACTTTACTGCCGTTGACCTGATCATCAAGAAGCAACTGACGTCGCGTGTACCGCTGGTCTCGAAGATCGGCGACTATATTACCTCCGCCGGAGGCAAACGGCTGCGTCCGTTGCTGGTGTTGCTGGGCGGCAAAGCCCTGGGCCATCAAGGCGACGACCTGCGCCTGCTGGCCGCCACCATCGAATTTCTGCACACCGCCACCCTGCTGCATGACGATGTGGTCGACATGTCCGGCATGCGCCGTGGCCGCTCGACAGCCAATGCCCTGTGGGGCAACGCGCCGAGCGTGCTGGTCGGTGACTTCCTGTATTCGCGCTCGTTCGAAATGATGGTCGAACTGGGTTCGATGCCGGTCATGCAGATTCTCTCCAGAGCCACTCGGGTGATTGCCGAAGGTGAAGTGCTGCAGCTGTCGAAAGTACGCGACGCCAGCACCACTGAAGAAATCTACATGGAAGTGATCCGCGGCAAGACCGCCATGCTGTTCGAAGCATCGACCCACAGTGCAGCAGCCCTGTGCGGCGCCAGTGCCGAACAGAGTGAAGCGCTGCGCACCTTCGGCGACCATCTGGGCGTGGCATTCCAACT
This sequence comes from Pseudomonas sp. LJDD11, assembly GCF_024584215.1. NCBI lineage: Bacteria > Pseudomonadati > Pseudomonadota > Gammaproteobacteria > Pseudomonadales > Pseudomonadaceae > Pseudomonas > Pseudomonas sp. LJDD11. The sequence goes on along the minus strand of NZ_JANJFL010000001.1, from coordinate 60,323 downwards.
GGTGGACGACCTGCTCGACTACCGTGGCGACGCCGAAACCCTGGGCAAGAACGTTGGCGACGACCTCGCTGAAGGCAAGCCGACCCTGCCGCTTATCTACACCATGCGTGAAGGCACCGCCGAACAGGCAGCCCTGGTTCGCCAGGCCATTCAGAAAGGCGGCCTGGAAGACCTCGAAAGCATCCGTAATGCCGTAGAAAGCGCAGGCGCCCTGGACTACACCGCGCAACTGGCGCGCGACTACGCAGCCCGCGCCATCGCCTGCCTGGAAGCCTTGCCGCCCAGCGAGTACCGCGATGCGCTGGTTGAACTCAGCGAGTTCGCTGTCGCGCGTACCCACTGACCGTCAGCACGTACCACCAAGAGCCCGTCCTTGTGACGGGCTTTTTATTGCCCGGCGTCAACCGCTCGACAGAAAATGCGAATTAATCTCAATAGAGGCTTGCTATTATCGTAATAGGAATTATTCTCACCTCATCGGAACAGGAGATGGAATATGACTTATTTGATCGATGCATGGCTGGATCGCCCGCACCCTTACCTGCGGATTCTTCATCGCGAGACAGGTGAAGTCTGCGCCGTACTGGAACAGGACGCTCTGGAAGAGTTACGTGAACAAGGTGATCTGGACGTCAATGTCCTCAGCTCCAGCGAGCCGGTGGTGCTCAAGGAGCTGGTGCGAAACCTGTTTCTGTTTTGCTATGCGCGAGCGTTGCGCCCGATGGGTGAGTTTGGAACGGCGTGATGAAACTTGACACGCCTGGCTGCTGAACGAGCCGCAACGGCGCGTTCAGCAGACTCGGCAACGGCTTACAGAACAGCCAGCAGCTCGACGTCGAACACCAGCACGCTGTGCGGCGGGATGCTGCCCACGCCTTGCGCGCCGTAGGCCAGTTCGCTCGGCACGTACAGGCGCCATTTGCTGCCGGTACCCATCAGTTGCAGGGCCTCGGTCCAGCCAGCGATCACGCCGCCCACCGGGAATTCGGCCGGCTCACCACGATCGTAGGAGCTGTCGAATACAGTGCCGTCGATCAGGGTGCCGTGGTAGTGCGTACGCACCTGGTCTTCACGGGTCGGCTTGGCGCCATCACCCGCTGTCAGCACTTCGAATTGCAGGCCCGACGCCAGAGTGGTCACGCCTTCACGCTTGGCGTTCTCGGCCAGGTAGGCGACGCCAGCGGCGGCGGCTTTTTCGGCCTTGGCAGCCGCTTCAGCCTGCATGACTTCACGAATCGCCTTGAACGCCGAGGACAGCTCTTCCTGACCCACACGGCTTGGCTGGTTGTTGAAGGCGTCGGTCAGGCCGGTGATGATGGCTTGCAGATCCACACCTGGCGGCGGGTTGTCGCGCAGTTGATCGCCCAACTGGCGGCCAATGCCGTAGCTGACGCGGGTTTCGTCGGTAGACAGATTGACTTCGGACATGATGCTGCTCCGCATGTGGAACGTCCGACTGACCGGCAGGCCACTCGAACACCCCGGATAAAAGGGCGAGCAGCCTAGCATAGTTGCGCCGCCAGCCCCTATCGCTGCCAGCGCAACCCTGTCATTAATGCTTGGTGAGCTTGTCCAGATAGCCCATGGCAAATGCCGAAATCACGAAGGTCATGTGAATGATCACGTACCATTTCAGGTGTTCGGTCTCGATATTGCTGGCATCCATGAACACCCGCAGCAGGTGAATGGACGAAATGGCCACGATGGATGCCGCGACTTTCATCTTCAGCGAAGAGGAGTCCATGGTGCCGAGCCAGTTGAGCTTCTCCTTGTGCTCATCGATATCCAGTTGCGAAACGAAGTTTTCGTAGCCGGAAATCATCACCATGACCAGCAGGCCACCCACCAGTGCCATATCGATCAGCGACAGCAGGACCAGAATCAGATCGGCTTCAGCCAGGGAGAAGACATTGGGCAGAACGTGGAAGATCTCCTGGAAGAACTTCAGGCCCAACGCCAGCAAGCCAAGCGACAGGCCGAAATAGATCGGTGCCAGCAGCCAGCGCGACGCATACATGGCATTTTCAAAAAAACGTTCCATTGAAACTCGCAAGGTGTGGGAGAAGACGCGCGAGTATATCAGCGAGAAGTGATGGCTCTTGGCTCGCGACAAAATGTCGCAGCAAACGCCACTGCCCGGCGGCTGCACCGGCCCATCAAGGGCGGCGCCACACTAGAACAACGAGGAGTGCTGGCAGTGCGACGGATCGGTATTGAGCCGACGCAGTTCGCCCTGCAGATGCAGGCTCCAGATCGGGATATCGTCAGAACACTGATAGCCGTTCAACGCCAGACTGTCGGCAATCGCCTGCAGCACGGACTCGGCAGCACGCGCGCCCTGGAAAGGCCCTTGAGCCTTGATGGCCGAAGGTTGTTCACCGGACATGCCCGCCGCGAACAGCAGGGTCCACAGGCCGTTATCGCCCAGTGGCCGGATCACGCATTCGATCCGGGTCACCAGGCCCAGACACTGGCGGGTCAGGCAGAGACGTCGCACCATGGCGAGTTCCTCCTCTTCAAGCTGATTGCCAGCTGCAACGGTGCAGCGGCCTGCCAATCCATTTGGCGACTGTATTGATCCAACAGCATAGAAGAAAAACCCCACGGTAAGCGAGGGATGGATGAACGGATGCCGGAGAATGCGAACTTCGTCCGGCATCACAGCCCATAGGGTCAAGCCTTGAGTTCAGGTTGCAGTTGCGCCGGCTCCTTTTCGAGTTCTTCACTTAGCTCTTCAGCGCTGAGCATCTCGGCGATATCACGCAGCCGCTGAACCACACGGGCGTTGACACTGCCCTCCGGGAACTGGCCATTGTCGTCTGGCGCACCGGCCGGCTCACCGACCAGCAGGCTCAGAGCCTCATCGGCCTGGCTGACGGCGTAGATGTGGAACTGCCCGGCCTTCACAGCCTGCAAGACCCGCTCATCAAGCATCAGGGTCGCGACGTTGGAACGCGGAATGATCGCGCCCTGTTCGCCGGTCAGGCCGCGTGCCTCGCACAGCCGGAAGAAGCCTTCGATCTTCTCATTGACCCCGCCGACCGCCTGCACTTCGCCAAACTGGTTGATCGAACCGGTAATCGCGAAGCACTGCTTGAGCGGCGTGCGCGACAACGCCGAGATCAGGGTGCAGACCTCGCCCAATGAGGCGCTGTCCCCATCGACATAACCGTAAGACTGCTCCAGGGCGATGCTGGCTGAAATCGCCAGCGGGAATTCCTGGGCATAGCGGCTGCCCAGGTAACCGGTGAGGATCATCACCCCCTTGGAGTGGATCGGCTGGCCAAGGTTGACCTCCCGCTCGATATCCACAATACCGCTGCCACCGGGATACACCGTGGCCGAGATCCGGGCCGGCACGCCGAACGCCGAGTCACCCACTTCCAGCACGGTCAGGCCATTGCATTTGCCTACCGCAGCACCATCGGTGTCGATCAGGATGACCCCGGCCAGCATGTCGTCGAGAATCCGCGCCGAGACCCGCCCGGTGCGGGTGGCCTTGGCCTTGAGGGCCCGTTCGATATGCCCGGCATCGGTGAACTCTTCATTGGCCAGGTGGCGAATGAAGTCGGCTTCGCTGACCAACTGGAACAGGTCGCCGATCTTCGCCGACAAGCGCCCCTGATGCTCGGCCAGCCGTGCGCTGTAGGTGGCCAGACGGGCAACCGCATCAGCGGTCAACGGCGCCATGCCCTCCTCTGTGGTGCGGGTCTTGAGCAACTGGGCGAACTGCTCCAGGGTCTCGTCAACCATCGGGATCTCTTCGTCGAAGTCCACCAGCACCCGGAACATCTCCTGAAAATCCGGATCCAGGTCCTGCAAGGTGTAGTACAGCGAGCGCGAACCGATGATGACGATCTTGACGCTCCAGGGAATGACCTGAGGGGTAAGGGTAACGGTCGCCACACGGCCCAATTCGCCCAGTGGCGACTCCATCTTCAGCTTGCGCGTCTGCAAGGTACGTTTAAGCGCATCCCAGACGAACGGCTCGCCCAGCAGCTTTTCCGCCTCCAGAATCAGGAAACCGCCGTTGGCGCGGTGCAAGGCACCGGGGCGCAACTGCCGGTAGCTGGTGTAAAGCGCCCCCTGATCAGTGCTGTACTCGATGCGGCCGAACAGGTTGTCGTAGGTCGGGTGCGACTCGAACACCACCGGTGCACCACCATCATGGGTATGGCCCACCACCAGACTGGGGCTGTACTGCTCTTCGAGCATTTTGCGCGCCTGGGCGTCGGTCTTGGCATCGTCAACCAGTTCCTCGACCAGGGTTTTGATCAGGTTGACCTGCAGCGCTTGCAGATAGGCGCACACCGCCGCTGTCTCGGCATACTTCTGCGACAACGGCGCCAGCAATGGCTGCAGGGCCAGAATGATGGTTTCGTCGTTGAGCTGGCGCAGCTGATTGTTGGACTCGCGCTTCCATTGCGGCAGGCTCGACAACTCTTCGTTCAGGCGCTCTTCCAGGTCGGCGATGTCCTCATGGAAACGCTCGCGCTCAGCCTCCGGCAGTTGGGAGAACTCGGCTTCATCCAGTGCCTTGCCGTCGGTCATGGGCGTGAAGGCGATGTTGGAGCTGTCGCGGTACAGGGCAATGCTCTTTTCCAGCGCCAGACGCTCGATCACATCCAGAGCGCGGTCATAGCGCTGGTTGAAGGCGCGGTCGATGGCGCTTTTTTTCTGCTGGTAGGTCGGGTGCTCGAACACCGCCGGAAAGGTTGCCAGCAGGTTATCGATCAACCCGGCGATGTCGGCGATGAACGCCTGCGCACTGCCGGCCGCCAGTTCCACGGCACGCGGCTCGCGGGGTTCGTCGAAGTTATTGACATAGACCCAGTCGGAGGGGGTCTGCAAACGCTTGGCTTCGGCCTTGAGGTAGCGTTTGACGAACGAAAACCGGCCGGTGCCAGGCTCGCCCATGACATACACGTTGTAACCGGGTCGCGGCATCGCCACGCCAAACTGCAGGGCCTCTACGGCACGTTCCTGGCCGAGTACGCCGCGAAAGGGTTCCAGATCATTGGTGGTCTTGAAAGCGAACTGTTCAGCAGAGAATGGACGGGTCAGCGCTTGTGGCGCCAGACGCAGGCTGGCAGCAACGGAATCGGGCATCAGTGTTCCTTACATCAGGCGGGGCAGATGCGGGCATTCTGGCGCTCGCCGGACACCACTTGCAAGACAGTTGCACGCTACCCGCTGCCCATTGCCACCCTCAATAGGCTGACGGATGTCAAAACCTCCCAATAAACCGTAATAAATCACGGAACCCCGCTACGCCGCCTAGACTCCAACCTGCGCATACTGGCCAGTATGGCCTTTTTGCACTAATGCAATGACGCATGCACCCGACCACTCAGGTTGACCAGAAAGAGAATAAAGCTATGAAACGGATTCTTCTTGGAACGCTCTTCGCCGCTGCATCTTTCAACGCCATGGCCCAAGCGCCAGGCGGCCCGGACTGCGGCTGGGGCAACATGCTGTTTGAAGGCCAGCGCGGCACTCCTGCTCACTTCCTGGCGTCCACCACCAACGGCACCTCCGGTAACGCCACCTTCGGCATGACCAGCGGTACCAACGGCTGTTCCACCAATGGCGCACTGACCTACGGCGGCAAATCCTGGATTGCCATGAACGGCATGATGGACGAGCTGAGCAAGGACATGGCCATGGGTCAGGGTGAAGCACTGACCACCTACGCGGTGGTTCTGGGTGTTGCGCCACAAGACCGTGCGCGTTTCGCGGCTGTCACTCACGACAACTTCTCGAAGATCTTCAACAAAGCTGACGTCACCGCCGAGGACGTTCACACCAACACCCTCGATGTGCTGAAAAACGACGCGACCCTGGCCAAGTACGCGACTCAGGCCTGATGCTCGTACCGCTCCCCGGCTCACGGGGAGCGGTTTCCCACTTTTCGAACAGTTGCCCGCCCATGCTCAAACGTCTCGCCTGCCTGACGCTGTTTGTCTGCGCCCCGCTGTGCGCAGCCCCGCAAGTGACCCCACAAGTCAATAACGAACGTTTGCAGCAACTGGCCAGCGACCCGTTCTGGCTGTCTCTGGGCCACTATGAAAAAACCCGTCTGAGTGGCTGGCGCAGCCACGTCGACGACCCGAAATTCTTTCTTGCCGCCAATGGTGCGCATGACCCATATGCCGAACTGAGTGCAACCCTGGCGGCGATCCGGGCTCCCGAGCTCGATCAGCAGCCCCATGCGCAATGCACTTACCCGGCCCGCACCCGCTGGCTGCGCAATCAGTTGCAGTTGCGCGACCTGCCAGTGGTGGACTGCAAGGAATTCAACGAGTGGTTCAAGGATGTCTCGCCCGACAGCACCACGCTGGTGTTCCCGGCGGCCTACCTGAACAGCCCGTCATCGATGTTCGGCCATACCCTGCTGCGTATCGACCCGGCCAGTGCACGATCCAACAACACCACCCTGCTCAGCTATGCAATCAACTTCGGTGCATACATCGAGGGCTCGGACAACAGCATCCTGTACGCCTGGAAAGGCCTGGCAGGCGGCTATCCGGGCCTGTTCGCGCTGGTGCCCTATCAGGAAAAGCTCGCCGAATACCGCAGCCTGGAAAACCGCGACCTGTGGGAATACCGGCTGAACCTGAGCAAGGAAGAAACCGAGCGCATGGTCGAGCATGTCTGGGAGTTGAAGCAAATTCGCTTCAGCTACTACTTTTTTGACGAAAACTGCTCCTATCGCTTGCTGGAATTGCTGCAAATCGCCCGGCCCGGCCTGCAACTGACCGATCAGTTCGAACTGACGGCGATCCCCACCGACACCGTCAAGGCGGTCAAGGCCGCCGGGCTGGTGGACAAGATCGACTACCGCCCGTCGCGTGAGCGCGAATTGCTCAGCCGCGCCGAGCCACTGGACCACACTGAGCAGCAGTGGGTGCTGGCCGTCAGCGCCGACCCGGCGCAACTGCAAAGTGCCGATTACCTGGCCCTGCCAGCCGAGCGGCGAGCCTTGATTCAGGACGCTGCTTACCGTCTGGAGCGCTACCGTGCCAACGGTCAGGAACGTGACCGTAACAGCGCCCAACGCAGCTTCGAGCTGCTGCGCGCGATCAACCAGAATCCTCCGCCGATGCTGCAGATCGACCAGCCGGGCCTGCCCGAAGAAGGTCATCAGTCACGCACCTGGCAAGTGGGCGTGGGCAGCCATGCTGACAAGGCGTTCGCCGAGTACGGGCTGCGCATGGCCTATCACGACCTCAACGATAACGCCTACGGCTTCCCGCTGGGTGCGCAAATCGAAATCCTGCAGCTCAAACTGCGCCAGTACGAGGGCAACGACTGGAAACTGCAGCGCCTGGACCTGGCGACCATTCGCTCGCTGACGCCGCGCAATGAGTTGCTCAAACCCTGGTCATGGCAGGTCTCCGGCGGTCTGGAGCGCGTGCCGGGCAAGCATGGCGAGCAGACACTGGTCAGCCACGTCAACGGCGGCGGCGGCGCGACCTGGCAACTGAGCGACAACCTGCTGGGCTTCGCCCTGGGTACCGCACGGCTGGAGCATAACAATGACTTCAGCGCCTTTGTCGCGCCCGCCGCCGGCTTCAATACCGGAGTGCTGTGGCGAAACCCGCTGGGCAACCTGAGTGTGGAGGCCAAGGGCGACTATTTCACCAATGGCGAAGTGCGGCGCAGCATCAGCCTGAACCAACAGTGGGAGGTTTCGCGCAATCTGGGGCTGCGCCTGACCGCCCAGCGCGACTTCACCCATTTGGGCGATGCGCAGAACGAGGTGATGCTGCAATTACGCTGGTATCACTACTGAACACTTTTTCGACGAACTGTTGACCGGCTGCGTACCCGGCATTGACTAGACTTTCCTCAGTAACCGAGGAATTCGATCATGAACATGCGTATAGCGTTGTTGGGCCTGATCGTAGTGCTTGCAGGATGCCAGTCGACCCACGAGCAATTGTTGGCCGAGGGTTATCCACCGGCATTCGCCGATGGTTTTCAGGATGGTTGCGGCAGTGGACGACAGGCGGCAGGCTCGATTGGCGGGCAATACCGCAAAAACGTGCCTCGCTACCTCAAAGAAAAGCTGTATGCCCAAGGCTGGGACGATGGTTTGCGTCAGTGCCAGGCGATGCAGGAAAGCCGCGACCGGGAAAGTAACGGCTGGAGCAGTGACCGGGACCGTGCCTGGGAACAGCAGAAGACCCGCGACAAGGCCAGAGCTTATCGTCCCGACTGAGACGAGAAGCACCGCCTGGGGGTCGCAAACGGACATCCACAACACTCACTCGCAGCGCATGCTGAGTCTTGTCCGGGATTCCCGAGCGCTGCGCCCGTAGTCATGCAAACCTGTTTCGCCCGGTCATGCCGAGGGGCTGTTGACGTTTCAGCGCGCCCCGCAGGGCCGTGGCTTTTTTGGCGCACGCATTGCGACAGAGTGAAGCCTATGCAGGCCGACAAACAGACCTCGGCGCGGTTGTGATGAAACGTCAACAGCCCCTAACCTTGCATCTACGGGAGGAAAATCATGAGTCGTGCGTTCGTCAACGAAGACAGCAATGCCGAACAGACCAGCCAGCCGGTAGAGCGGCTGGTCAGCGAGAGCCCCAATTACGTCACCGCCCATGGGCTGGTGCAGTTGCAAAACCAGGTTCGTGCGCTGCAGGAGCAGCACCGCGAGCAGACCGAACTGGGCGAGAAGGCTGACAAACAGCGACTGGTGGATATCGAGCGCGACCTGCGCTACTACACCCAGCGCCAGCAGAGCGCCCTGGTGGTAACCCCGGCGTTATCCACTGAAAAGGTGCAGATCGGCAGTTGGGTGACCTATGCCGATGAACACGACCATCGCCAGCGCGTGCAACTGGTCGGCGAGGACCAGGCCGATGCCGCTCATGGCCTGATCAACTGGGGCTCACCACTGGGCCGTGCCCTGCTCGGTGCGCAACCCGGTGATGAAGTGCTGTGCAAGCGCCCGGCCGGGGATCAACTGATCGAAATACTGGAAATCGAGGCTGACGCAGGCCCGTGACAGAGGCGCAGGTCAGGCAAGGACAACTCGGTCACTGTGGGAGGAGCCAGAGCCACTTAACTGATCGGCATTAGCCCCATACTGTCCACTTAGGTACTGCATGCCCCCTACCGGGGTACATAAAAGCACTTAACCGAACAGTATTGGCATCAGTCCATCAAAGGCTGAATCAGACCACGCCTTGCGCCAGCATGGCATCGGCGACCTTGACGAAGCCTGCGATGTTGGCACCTTTGACGTAGTTCACGCTGCCGTCAGCTTGCTGGCCGTAATGCACACAGGCATTGTGGATCGACTGCATGATGCCATGCAGCTTGCTGTCCACTTCACCGGCGCTCCACAGCAGGCGCATGGCGTTCTGCGACATTTCCAGACCACTGACCGCGACACCGCCGGCGTTGGAGGCTTTGCCCGGGGCGAACAGCGTCCCGGCTTCGATGAACAGGTCCACGGCATCAAGGGTGGTTGGCATGTTCGCGCCTTCAGCCACGCAAATGCAGCCGTTGCGCAGCAGGGTCCGGGCGTCTTCGCCGTTCAGTTCGTTCTGGGTGGCGCACGGCAGGGCGATATCGCAGGCCAGGCTCCATGGGGTCTGGCCCTTGCGGAACTCCAGGCCAAAGCGTTCGGCCAGTTCACTGATGCGCCCACGCTTGACGTTTTTCAGCTCCATCAGCGCATCCCACTGCTGATCGTTCAGACCCGCCTCGATGTACAGGGTGCCTTCGGAGTCAGACAGCGAGATGACCTTGCCGCCCAGGTCCATGACCTTGCGCGCAGCGTATTGAGCCACGTTGCCGGAACCGGAAATCGCCACACGACGGCCATCAATGGCCTTGCCGTCACGCTTGAGCATTTCTTCGGCGAAATACACGCAGCCGTAGCCGGTGGCCTCTGGACGAATCAGGCTGCCGCCGTAGGTCATGCCCTTACCGGTCAGCACCGATGTGAACTGGTTGGCCAGACGCTTGTACTGACCGAACATGAAGCCGATCTCGCGCGCGCCCACGCCAATGTCGCCGGCCGGCACGTCGAGGTCAGCACCGATGTGGCGGTACAGCTCACTCATGAATGCCTGGCAGAAGCGCATGACTTCGGCGTCGCTCTTGCCCTTTGGATCGAAGTCCGAGCCGCCTTTGCCGCCGCCCATGGGGAGCGAGGTCAGGGAGTTCTTCAATACCTGTTCGAAGGCCAGGAATTTGAGCACGCTCAGATCCACCGAGGGGTGGAAACGCAGGCCGCCTTTATAAGGGCCGATGGCACTGCTCATCTGGATGCGATAGCCGCGGTTGACCTGAACCTTGCCCTGATCGTCGACCCACGACACACGAAACAGCACCGCACGCTCCGGCTCGACCATACGTTCGACGATGCCGGCCTCAAGGTAATGCGGGTTGGCTTCCAGAAACGGCCAGAGGGTCCGCAGCACCTCTTCCACTGCCTGATGAAACTCGGGCTGGGCAGGATCGCGTTGCTTCAGACGAGCAAGGAAAACATCGACGGATTCGGTCATTGGAACGTCTCGACAGAGTGGCTATTTGTAGGAATTTTCCCGGACTCTACCAATTCAAAACGCACTTAAAAAGTGCGAAATGTCGTTTTTATGAATTTTTCTGGTGCAAATATATAAATAGCCACCTGCCAAAGCTGAAAAAACGAGCACAAAAATGGGGCCATAAAGGCCCCATTCCTGTGCGAAGACAACCGGCTTATTGAGCCAGCTTCTTGTGCCGGACCCGATGCGGCTGGGTGGCCGCATCGCCCAGGCGCTTCTTGCGATCGGCTTCGTACTCGGTGTAGTTGCCTTCGAAGAACACAATGTTCGAATCGTCTTCGTAAGCCAGGATGTGAGTTGCCACGCGGTCCAGGAACCACCGATCGTGGGAAATCACAATCGCTGCGCCCGGGAAGTCCAGCAGAGCCTCTTCCAGGGAACGCAGGGTTTCGACGTCGAGGTCGTTGGACGGTTCGTCGAGCAGCAGGACGTTACCGCCCTCCTTCAGGGTCAGGGCCAGGTGCAGACGGCCACGCTCACCACCGGACAGATCCTTGACGAACTTCTGCTGATCGCCACCCTTGAAGTTAAAGCGCCCCACATAAGTACGCGACGGAATCTCGTAGTTGCCGATACGGATCTGGTCGGAACCGTCGGAGATCTGCTGGAACACGGTCTTGCCGCCGTCGAGGTCGTCACGCGCCTGGTCGACACACGCCAGTTGCACGGTTTCGCCGATCGCGATGCTGCCCGAGTCTGGCTGCTCCTTGCCCATGATCATGCGGAACAGGGTCGATTTACCTGCGCCGTTACCACCGATAACGCCGACGATCGCGCCTTTTGGCATGGTGAACGACAGGTTATCGATCAGGACCCGATCACCGTAGCTCTTGGTGACATTCTTGAACTCGATCACGTTGTCGCCCAGCCGCGGACCGGCCGGAATGTAGATCTCGTTGGTCTCGCTGCGCTTCTGGAATTCCTGCGATTGCATTTCTTCGAAGCGTGCCAGACGGGCCTTGGATTTGGACTGGCGGGCTTTGGCGCCTTTGCGCACCCACTCCAGCTCTTCCTTCATGGCTTTTTCGTGTGCGCTCTGTTGCTTGGACTCCTGCTCCAGACGCGCCGACTTGGTCTCCAGCCAGCCCGAGTAGTTACCTTCGTACGGGATGCCTGCGCCGCGGTCGAGTTCAAGGATCCAGCCAGCGACGTTATCCAGGAAGTAACGGTCGTGGGTAATGGCTACCACGGTGCCCGGGAAGTCGTGCAGGAAGCGCTCCAGCCAGGCCACCGAGTCGGCGTCCAGGTGGTTGGTCGGCTCGTCAAGCAGCAGCATGTCCGGGGCGGACAGCAGCAAGCGGCACAGGGCAACACGGCGTTTTTCACCACCGGACAGCACCGCCACCTTGGCGTCCCAGGCCGGCAGGCGCAGCGCATCGGCGGCGACTTCCAACTGACGCTCCAGGTTGTGACCATCGGCAGCCTGCAAAATGGCTTCGAGCTTGGCCTGTTCGGCGGCCAGCTTGTCAAAGTCAGCGTCCGGCTCGGCATAGGCGGCATAGACTTCGTCGAGGCGCGCCTGGGCGTCCTTGATCACGCTGACGGCTTCTTCAACCACTTCACGGACGGTCTTTTCCGGGTCCAGCTGCGGCTCCTGTGGCAGATAGCCGACATTCAGCTCAGGCATCGGACGGGCTTCACCGTCAAACTCGGTGTCAACGCCAGCCATGATTTTCAGCAGGGTGGATTTACCCGAGCCGTTGAGGCCCAGCACGCCGATCTTGGCGCCCGGGAAGAACGACAGGGAGATGTTTTTGAGAATTTCCCGCTTCGGCGGCACTACTTTGCTCAGCCGATGCATGGTGTAGACGTATTGAGCCAAAACCTGGACCTCGCTCGAAAACGTGATTGAAAGCCTTGCCTGGCAAGCAAAGCCATAAAGAAACAATTATTCAGATTCAGAGCAGCAAAATTGCGCGGGCCGCGCGACGCGGTCGGAACACCGGCCAGGCTGCATTGCGTACGACAAACAAGCGCCACTCAACTGCGCTCAGGGTCGGCAAGCTTAACCCAAGTCGGCGGACGCTGGCAGGGGGGCTGCCCGGCGACAGCCCGAAATCCGCCGTTACGCCGCAGGCAGATACCGCCCTGGCGATATGACTAAAAAAGGTGCAGAAAACCCCTTGAACAATGCCAGATCCGGCTTAATTCTTTGCCGGTCCTTGCCGAGTAACAGTTACGCGCCTTGAATTGATCAAATGCGAAGTGAAATACGGCAAATACAACCAACCGAACGGGCCGACAAACAGGCGTGACCACCAATAAACGCTGGCACTTAGCCACAACTAAAGGCATGCTAGCCGCCATTTGGGCGCCCGGCTTATAGTGCAGGCTGCATTCGCTGCTTCAGTCCAGTAGTCAGGAACATCGACTTGCCCACACCAACGGCTTCTACATCATCGCGTAGCGTCAAGAATTCCAGTCAACTGCCTGTGCGCGGTTCACTGAAAGGCGCGTTGGCCGCTCTGGTGTTGGTGATGCTCGCCCTGTTGCTGTGGCAATCCTTCGAGCAGTTTCAACAGACTCAAGAGCGTCAGCGCCAGCGCAGCCTGGACTACAGCATGCAGCTGGCAGACCGCCTGAGCCTGAACCTGACACTCAGCGCCCAGGTCAGCGTGAGCCTGCTGGATGAGGCGGTCAGCGTCGGTCAGTCGCTGGAGCAGCCCTCGACCCTGGACAACCTGCGCCAGGCGCTGCCGGCCCTGCAAAGCGTGGCCTGGCTCAGCCCAGCCGGCGATATCATCAAAGACAGTGCAATGGGCACCGGTGACGCAGCCTTTCTCAAAGAGCAACTGCGCAAAGCCCAAGGCAAGCCGTACTACTACACCAACGCCAGCGACGGCCGGCTGGTTTACCTGTTGGTCCGTCAGGCGGGCGGCATTACCGGTGACTACTGGGCATTGCGTCTGGGCCGGGAGGCACTCAAGCCGCTGACCCAGCAACCGTCCCACGACTTCATGCACCTGTGGCGCCTGGAAAATCGTGACCAGTCGCAGATTATCGCCCGTGACGGGCATCGCAGTAATGGCAACCTGCAAACGGTGCTGCTGCAACCGATCAGCAACAGCGACTGGCAACTGCATGGTTTGTTCGATGCCCGGCAAGAGCGCGAGGCGCTAGTGTTGCCACTGATTTTCAAGTGCGTGCTGGCCATGATGTTTGCCATCCTGCCCTTGATTACCCTGTTTGGCTTGCGTCGCCGCCAGACCCAACTGGTTGAAAGCCGCCGCCGTTATCAGGGTATTTTCGAGGGGGCAGGCGTTGCCATCTGCGTGCTCGACATGTCCGCACTGTTTACCTTGCTCGACAGCTTGCAAGTGCGCAATGCCGAGGATCTGGACAGGCTGATCAAACACCAGCCCAGCCAGTTCAAACGGCTGCTCCAGCAATTGCACATCACAGAAGTCAATCAGTTCGCGCTGGACCTGCTGGGTATCGAGAACAGTCAGCAGGCCTGGGACTCGCTGATCGACGCAAACCCGAGAAACCCCGCAGGCCCAGGAACACGGATCATCCGCGCGGTCCTTGCCAATGAGCCGAGTCTGGAGCTGGAAATTCGCCTGACCCGTGACGCTGGTGAAGACCAGCATCTCTGGCTGGTCATGCGCCTGCCCGAAGAGCAGAGCGACTACGACTCGGTGATTCTCAGCATTGGCGACATCACTAGCCGCAAGCAGATGGAACTGTCGTTGCTGGACCGCGAAAGCTTCTGGTCCGACGTGGTTCGGACCGTGCCCGATCACCTGTACGTGCAAGACGTGCCCAGCCAGCGGATGATCTACAGCAACCACCATCTGGGGCAGACGCTGGGTTACAGCAAGACTGAACTGCAAAGCATGGGTGAGTTTTTCTGGGAGTTGCTGCTGCACCCCGACGATGCCAGCAACTACCGGGACATGCGCCTGCGCCAACGCCATCATGGGCACAACGAACTGCTGCAATGCGTACTGCGCTTTCGCGACTGCCAACAGAGCTGGCGCCATTTCGATATCCGCGAACAGGCGATGGCCTGGGACAAGGATGACCAGGTCACGCGGATCATCGGTATTGCCAAAGACATCACCCACCAGGTGACCGCCAGCCAGTCGCTGCGCGACAGCGAACAGCGCTACCGGATGCTTGCCGAAAGCATCAGCGACGTTATCTTCTCCACTGATCGGGGTCTGGAACTCAACTACGTCAGCCCGTCAGTCGAAACGGTACTGGGCTACAGCGCCGACTGGATTGTCCGCAATGGCTGGAGCGCGGCGCTGGCTAACCCGCAGCAACTGACCGGCATCTACAGCCTGATCGTTCGTATCCGCAAAATGTTGAACAAGCCGCACGACCTGGAGCGGCTGCGCAACGAAGTGCCGACCCGTCAGTTCGTCTTCGATTGCCTGCGCGCCGATGGCCGCAAGATTCCTATTGAACTGCGCCTGGTACTGGTCTGGGACGAGCATGGCAGTTTCGAGGGCATCCTGGGCGTCGCCCGCGACGTCAGCCAGCAACGCCGGGCTGAAAAAGACCTGCGCATGGCGGCTACGGTTTTCGAGCACTCGACTTCCGCGATCCTGATCACCGACCCGGCCGGTTACATCGTGCAGGCCAATGATGCTTTCACCCGGGTCAGTGGCTACGAGGTCCACCAGATCCTGGACCAGTTGCCGACCCTGCTGACCGTAGAGCACGAAGAGGCGCACCTGCACCAGGTGCTCCGGCACCTTAACCAGCGCGGCAACTGGGAAGGCGAGGTTCAGCTCAAGCGCCGCAACGGCGAGCAATACCCGGCCTGGGTCGGGATCACCGCAGTCCTTGATGATGAAGGCGACCTGGCCAGCTATGTGTGCTTCTTCAGCGACATCAGCGAGCGCAAGGCCAGCGAGCAGCGCATTCATCGCCTGGCCTACTACGACGCCCTGACCCACCTGCCCAACCGCACCCTGTTCCAGGACCGCCTCCATTCGGCATTGCAGCAGGCCGAGCGCCAGAGCGCCTGGGTGGTGCTGATGTTCCTCGACCTCGACCGTTTCAAACCGATCAACGACTCGCTCGGCCATGCCGCCGGCGACCGCATGCTCAAGGAAATGGCCAGTCGGCTGCTGGCCTGCGTGACTGATGACGATACCGTGGCACGCATGGGCGGCGACGAATTCACCCTGCTGCTGCACTCCGGCGCTACCCGTGAGGTTGCCCTGAACCGCGCCATTCATGTGGCCGAACAGATTCTCAACAGCCTGGTCACGCCGTTTGTTCTGGAGGGCCGCGAGTTCTTCGTCACTGCCAGTATCGGCATTGCCCTGAGTCCCCAGGATGGCCATGAACTGAGCCAGTTGATGAAGAACGCCGACACGGCGATGTATCACGCCAAAGAGCGCGGCAAGAACAACTTCCAGTTTTACCAGGCAGACATGAACGCAACCGCGCTGGAACGCCTGGAGCTGGAAAGCGATCTGCGCCACGCGCTGGAACAGGAAGAGTTCGTGCTTTACTACCAACCGCAGTTCAGCGGCGACGGCAAGCGCCTGACCGGCGCCGAGGCACTGCTGCGCTGGCGCCATCCACGACGCGGGCTGGTGCCACCGAACGACTTCATTCCAGTGCTCGAAGAGCTTGGCCTGGTCATGGAAGTTGGCGACTGGGTACTGGCCGAGGCCTGCCGCCAGCTCAAGACCTGGCACCAGGAACGGGTTCGGGTGCCGAAGGTGTCGGTCAATATTTCTGCCCGTCAGTTTGGCGACGGGCAACTGGGCGAACGCATCGCTGCCACCCTCAGGGACACCGGGCTGCCGCCGGCCTGCCTGGAGCTGGAACTGACCGAAAGTATCCTGATGCGTGAAGTCGGCGAAGCCATGCAGACCCTGGCCGGCCTCAAGAATCTCGGTTTGAGCATCGCGGTTGACGACTTTGGCACCGGCTACTCATCGCTCAACTACCTCAAGCAGTTCCCGATCGATGTGCTCAAGATCGATCGCTCCTTCGTCGATGGTTTGCCCTCGGGCGAGCAGGATGCACAGATTGCCCGGGCGATCATCGCCATGGCGCACAGCCTGAACCTGTCGGTGATCGCCGAAGGCGTGGAAACCCACGAGCAACTGGACTTCTTGCGCGAGCATGGCTGCGACGAGGTACAAGGCTACCTGTTCGGCCGCCCGATGCCGGCCGGGCAGTTCGAGGCCCAGTTCAGCAATGACGCACTGTTCATGCTGGATTGAAGCGGCGGCAGGCGGCTTCAGCCGCGATGGGGTCAGGCCAGGCACAGCAGAGGTGTCGCCTGGTCAATGTTCGCGGATGAATCCGCTCCTACGAGCTTGCAGCTGCTTCACCCGACGGATGAGGCCCTTTCATATGCCAGAGATTCTCCGATGGGGTAGAATGCCCCCCTTTTCCGCTCCAAGCCCTCGAGGACAGCCATGTTCAGCCGTGATTTGACTATCGCCAAGTTCGACCCCGATCTTTTTGCCGCCATGGAACAAGAAGCCGTGCGCCAGGAAGAGCACATCGAGCTGATCGCTTCGGAAAACTACACAAGCCCCGCAGTGATGGAAGCTCAGGGCTCGGCGCTGACCAACAAGTATGCCGAAGGTTACCCGGGCAAGCGTTACTACGGTGGTTGCGAGTACGTCGACATCGTTGAACAACTGGCCATCGACCGCGCCAAAGAGCTGTTCGGTGCCGACTACGCCAACGTCCAGCCGCACGCTGGCTCCCAGGCCAACGCCGCTGTCTATCTGGCGCTGCTGCAGGCCGGCGACACCATCCTGGGCATGAGCCTGGCTCACGGTGGTCACCTGACCCACGGCGCCAGCGTCAGCTCGTCGGGCAAACTGTACAACGCCATTCAATACGGCATCGATGCCAACGGCCTGATCGACTACAACGAAGTCGAGCGCCTGGCTGTCGAGCACAAACCCAAGATGATCGTCGCTGGTTTCTCTGCCTACTCGCAGGTTCTGGACTTCGCTCGTTTCCGCGAAATCGCTGACAAGGTCGGCGCACTGCTGTTCGTCGATATGGCTCACGTCGCCGGTCTGGTCGCCGCTGGCGTCTACCCGAACCCGGTTCCGTTCGCTGACGTGGTCACCACCACGACTCACAAGACCCTGCGTGGTCCACGTGGCGGCCTGATCCTGGCCCGTGCCAACGCCGAGATCGAGAAGAAGCTCAACAGCGCAGTATTCCCGGGCGCCCAAGGCGGCCCACTGGAGCACGTGATCGCAGCCAAGGCGGTGTGCTTCAAGGAAGCCCTGCAACCTGAGTTCAAGGCGTACCAGCAGCAAGTGGTGAAGAACGCCCAGGCCATGGCCAGCGTGTTCATCGAGCGTGGCTTCGACGTCGTTTCCGGCGGCACCCAGAACCACCTGTTCCTGCTGTCTCTGATCAAGCAGGACATTTCCGGTAAAGATGCAGACGCCGCTCTGGGCCGTGCCTACATCACCGTCAACAAGAACTCGGTACCTAACGACCCGCGTTCGCCATTCGTCACTTCGGGCCTGCGTTTCGGCACCCCGGCAGTGACCACTCGTGGCTTCAAGGAAACCGAGTGCAAGGAACTGGCTGGCTGGATCTGCGACATCCTGGCT
Organism: Pseudomonas sp. LJDD11; assembly: GCF_024584215.1. Lineage (NCBI taxonomy): Bacteria > Pseudomonadati > Pseudomonadota > Gammaproteobacteria > Pseudomonadales > Pseudomonadaceae > Pseudomonas > Pseudomonas sp. LJDD11. Next base: position 42,193 of record NZ_JANJFL010000001.1, on the reverse strand, counting down.
GACCTGAACAACGAAGCCGTGATTGATGCGGTACGCGAGAAGGTCAAGGCGATCTGTGCACGTCTGCCGGTTTACGGCGCGTAATCGCGTAGCCTGCTGCATGAAAAAGCCCGGCCTTTGCGCCGGGCTTTTTTGTGGCCGCCGAACGGATTAGTTGGAAGCACCGCAGGAGCGGCTTTAGCCGCAATACTGTTCAGTTAAATGCTTTATGTACCCGGCAGGAGCGACCTTGGTCGCGAAGAGGCCAGTAAAGACACTACATCTGCTGTGAACGTGCCGCCGTCTTCGCCAGCAGAGCTGCCTCCCACCGAGATTTGTGTACTTAACTGAACAGTATTGGCTTTAGCCGCGAATGGGTCTTTAGACCGCTGGAAAATCCTTCATCGCGCTGCCTGAACTGCAGGTTTCGCCCTGCTGGGCGAGTGACTTTGGGGCGCCAAAGTCACCAAAGCGCTTGCTCCGGTCTTGGCCCCCTACGGGGGTCCCCTCACTCCGGTGCCGATTTGGCGATCGGCGCGATGGGAGTCCTGCCCAGCGCACCTAAAACCGGCTTCCGTGCCGGTTTTCCCACCAAATCGACACCTCCAATCGGCCAGCGCCAATCGTCGCGTTCGGCGGTGTCTGTACCCTCTCGGCTCGAAGATCAAAATCAACGGCTCACACCTTACCGCTTGTAGCTTGTAGCTTAAGCTCCAACCAGCGCGGCAAACCCTGCGCGGATCTTCTCCTCGGGCAATTCATCGGCAATGAACACGATCACGCTCTCACGCGCTTCGTCTTCGGCCCATTCGGTGTCCCAGTCGAAACCGTACAGTTTAAGCACGCCCTGGAACACCAGCCGGCGTGGTTCGCCGGCGATGTTGAGCACGCCCTTGTAGCGCAGCAATTGCTTGCCGTGATCTTCCAGCAGGGTGTTCATGAACTCGCTGAGCCGATCGATATCCAGCGGCTGGTCAGTGCGCAGTACCAGGCTGGAGATGCGGTCGCCGTTATTGCCGGCCGGTGCCACGGGACGCAAGGTGATGCCACCGCCCAGGTCGGCATTGAGGTTGAAGCCACGCACGTCCAGTAACTCGGCCAGGTCGATACGTCCGTGATCGACCGTACGGATCGGCGCACGACGGTTGATCCGCGCCAGACGGGCACTGAGCGCCTCGAATGTTTCGTCATCGACCAGATCACGCTTGCTGACCAGCAGCCGGTCGGCGAAGCCAATCTGGGCCTGGGCGATGGTCTGGGTCAGGTGCACATCGGCATGCGCCGCGTCGACCAGGGTGATGATGCCGTCGAGGATGTAGCGCTCACGCAGTTCCTCGTCGATGAAAAAAGTCTGCGCCACCGGCGCCGGGTCGGCCAGACCGGTGCATTCGATCACCAGCCGGTCGAAAGCGATTTCGCCGCTGTCCAGGCGCTCCAGCAGCAGGTACAGCGCTTTGGTCAGGTCGGTGTGGATGGTGCAGCACACGCAGCCATTGGACAGGGTCATGACCTGGACCGGCTCGTCGCCGAGCAACTGGCTGTCGATGCCGGCGTCGCTGAATTCGTTTTCGATCACCGCAATCTTCAGGCCGTGCTCGGCCTTGAGCAGGTGGCGCAGCAAGGTGGTCTTGCCCGCGCCCAGAAAGCCGGTCAGCACGGTAACGGGGATGGGTTGCAACTCGCTCATGGGGGCTCCTTGGCAGAGGCTTGCACTAAAAACAAAACGCGCCACAGGCAGGAACCTGTGGCGCGTCGGGTCAAACAGTCATGTCAGAGGTTCAACAACACTTCGGACCACTCTTGCCACCGTAACGGGCTTCCTGGCGTTCCCGGAAGAACTCCTCGTAGCTCATTACCGGTTTGTCCGGGTGCTTGCTCTGCATATGTTCCACATAGTTGTCGTAGTCGGGCATTCCCACCATCAGGCGTGCAGCCTGACCGAGGTATTTGCCCAGACGACCCAGGTCATTGAACATTGGCAGATCCTCGCATGACGCTCATCACACCTGTGCCCCTGGTGGCATTTCCTGGTACGGCGACTCTTTGTCGCTGCGCTCAGGCTTGCTCCAGGCCTGGCTACCCACTTTCAGGGAGTAGAACAGGATACTGCCGACCACGAACAGGAACAGCACACTGAGGCCTGCGTTGGTGTAGGCGTTCATGATCACGTGCTGCATCTGGTCCATGTTCTTGGCCGGAGCCAGCAGCTGGCCGGCTTCGGCTGCGGTGCTGTACTTCTTGGCCAGGGCCAGGAAGCCTACCGCAGGGTTGGAGTCGAACAGCTTGATCATGCTGGCTGTCACGGTGCAGATCAGCAGCCAGGCGGCCGGTACTGCGGTGACCCAGACGTAGCGCTGACGCTTCATCTTGATCAGTACGACGCTGGCGAGCATCAGGGCGATACCGGCGAGCATCTGGTTGGAGATGCCGAACAGCGGCCACAGGGTATTGATGCCACCCAACGGGTCGATCACGCCCTGATACAGCAGGTAACCCCACAGCGCCACGCAACCACCGGTGCCGATGATGTTGGCCGTCCACGACTCGGTGCGTTTGAGGGCTGGAACGAAGCTGCCCAGCAGGTCCTGGAGCATGAAGCGGCCGGCACGGGTACCGGCGTCCACCGCGGTCAGGATGAACAGCGCCTCGAACAGAATCGCGAAGTGGTACCAGAAGGCCATGGTGTTTTCACCCGGCAGTACCTGGTGAAGGATCTGCGCGATACCCACCGCCAGGGTCGGCGCACCACCGGCACGGGCCAGAATGGTGTGCTCGCCGATGTCGGCTGCGGTGGCGGTCAGTTGTTCAGGGGTAATCAGGAAGCCCCACTCACTGACCTTGGCAGCCACCGACACGACGTCGCTGCCGACAATCGCCGCCGGGCTGTTCATGGCGAAGTAGACGCCTGGCTCGATGACCGATGCAGCGACCATGGCCATGATTGCCACAAACGACTCCATCAGCATGCCGCCGTAGCCGATGTAACGGGCGTTGACTTCGTTATCCAGCAGCTTGGGGGTGGTGCCCGAAGAGATCAGCGCATGGAAGCCCGATACCGCACCACAGGCAATGGTGATGAACAGGAACGGGAACAGGCTGCCTTTCCAGACCGGACCGGTGCCGTCGGTGAACTGGGTCAGGGCCGGCATTTTCAGCTCAGGTGCCAGAATCAGGATACCGACGGCCAGGCCGACGATGGTGCCGATCTTGAGGAAGGTCGACAGGTAGTCACGTGGCGCCAGCAACAGCCAGACCGGCAGCATGGCCGCGACGAAACCGTAGCCGACCAGCATCCAGGTGATCTGCACACCGGTGAAGGTAAAGCGCGGGCCCCAGACCGGATCGGCGGCAACCAGGCCGCCGAACCAGATCGATGCCAGCAGCAGCACGACCCCGATGATCGAGATTTCACCGATGCGACCCGGGCGGATGTAACGCATGTACACGCCCATGAATATCGCAATCGGTATCGTCGCGATCACCGTGAACATGCCCCACGGGCTTTCGGCCAGGGCCTTGACCACGATCAGCGCCAGCACCGCAAGGATGATGATCATGATCAGGAAGCAGCCGAACAAGGCGATGGTGCCGGGAATACGGCCCATTTCCTCGCGGACCATGTCGCCCAGCGAACGGCCGTTACGGCGCGTCGACAGGAACAGGATCATGAAGTCCTGCACGGCACCGGCCAGCACCACACCGGCGATCAGCCAGAGCGTACCGGGCAGATAGCCCATTTGCGCCGCCAGCACAGGGCCGACCAGCGGGCCGGCACCGGCGATGGCCGCGAAGTGGTGGCCGAACAGGATGTGTTTGTTGGTTGGAACGTAATCCAGACCATCGTTATTGACGACAGCCGGCGTCGCGCGACGCGGGTCCAGCTGCATGACGTGGTTGGCGATGAACAGACTGTAGTAACGGAAAGCGACCAGGTAGATGGCAACCGCTGCCACTACGATCCACAAGGCGTTGATTGCTTCGCCGCGGCGTAGCGCGACGACCCCCAGGGCACAGGCCCCAATGATCGCCAGTAGCACCCAAGGCACATGGCGCATCAAGCTGTTGTTATTTTTCATATTGTTATTCCAGCAAAAGTGACTAGAAACCAGCAGTGCGAGTGTAGCGCTGTCGCAGCGAAAGGCCACCCCCAACCAAGGTATAGACACAAATTAATCAAAACGTAAAAAACCGCGGCCTAGAGCGTCCGGATCACGACTGGCGGGCCTGTCGGCCAGCGCCTGCGGTGCAGGTAGAACTGGTCGGCGCTGCACTTCGGGTTTATCTTGATTGCACACGCGGTCTGTTACCCAGACCTGCCCGCTGACCCGCTCAGCCCGAGGAGTGCACGTGATGACCGATTCCCCCGCAGATCGCCGGCGCTTCAAACGTATTGCCTTCGATGCCAGGACCAGCCTGAGCCAGGATGAGCGGACCTGGGCAGTGCAGTTGCTCGACCTGTCACTCAAGGGGTTACTGATCGAGCGCCCCGAAGCCTGGGACGGCGACACCCGCCGTAACTTTCTGGTCGACATCCACCTGAGCGCCGATGCGACGGTGCGCATGGAAGTTCAGCAAACCCACGACGACAGCCAGCACCTGGGCTTTGTCTGCCAACATATCGGGCTGGAGTCGATCAGCCACCTCAGACGCCTGGTAGAGCTGAATCTGGCGGACCATGACGAGCTCGACCGCGAGCTGGCGGCGCTGATCGAAATCTGAACGGTTTATTCGAACAAGGCATCCAGGGCCTGTTCAAGGCGGGTGACGGCGACGACCTGCAAGCCGGCAAATCCCTCTTTGGGCGCATTGCCCTTGGGTACGATGGCACGCTTGAAGCCGTGCTTGGCTGCCTCCTTCAGACGCTCCTGGCCACTGGGCACCGGGCGCACCTCCCCTGACAACCCGACCTCGCCGAACACCAGCAGGTCATGGGGCAACGGCCGGTTGCGCAGGCTGGACATCACCGCCGCCATCAGCGCCAGGTCGGACGCGGTTTCCAGCACCTTGACCCCACCCACCACGTTGAGGAACACATCCTGATCGTGGGTCGGGATGCCGCCATGGCGATGCAGCACCGCCAGCAGCATGGCCAGACGATTCTGATCCAGCCCCAGAGTAACCCGGCGCGGGTTGGCCATATGGCTGTCATCGACCAGTGCCTGCACCTCGACCAGCATCGGCCGGGTCCCCTCCCAAGTGGCCATCACCACACTGCCAGACACCTCTTCCTGGGCGCGACTGAGGAAAATCGCCGACGGGTTGGAGACCTCCTTGAGGCCCCGGTCAGTCATGCCGAACACCCCCAGTTCGTTGACCGCGCCGAACCGGTTCTTCACCGCCCGCAGCAGGCGCAGGCGGCCATCGGCTTCACCCTCGAAGTACAACACGGTATCGACCATATGCTCCAACACGCGCGGGCCGGCCAGCGCGCCCTCTTTGGTGACATGGCCGACCAGAAAGATCGCCGTACCGCTTTGCTTGGCATAGCGCACCAGCAGCGCGGTGCTTTCGCGAACCTGAGCCACACCACCGGGCGCCGATTGCAGCTGTTCGGTAAAGATGGTCTGGATCGAGTCGATGACCATGACCTTGGGTTGCTCGACCCTGGCAGTGGCAATGATCGACTCGATGCTGGTCTCGGTCATCACCCGCAGCTTGTCTTGCGGCAGCCCCAGACGCCGGGCGCGCATGGCCACCTGTTGTTGCGATTCCTCACCGGTGACATACAGGGCCGGCATGCTCTCGGCCAGATGACACAAGGTTTGCAGCAGAATGGTGGATTTGCCGATGCCGGGATCGCCGCCGATCAGGATCACCGAGCCATCGACCATCCCGCCGCCCAGCACCCGGTCCAGCTCGGTGGAGCGGGTAGAAAAACGCGGAATTTCTTCAACACTGACTTCGGCCAGGGTCTTGATCTGGGTCTGCGCCCCGGTCCAGCCACTACGCCCGCTGGGCGCCGCGGCTGCGCCGCTCTCCAGCACGGTTTCGACCAGGGTGTTCCACGCACCGCAGTCGGCACATTGCCCGGCCCATTTGGGAAAAGTCGCACCGCATTCAGTGCAACCGTACAAGCGCTTGGCTTTGGCCATGCAGCAAACCCCGCTGGCAAAAGCCGACATCATAACGCAGCCGGCCAGCAATACAGTTGGCCCGCCCGCCGGTGTTTTTGCACAGTTGGATAAAACTTGTCCGCTCGTGCCCGGTCGATTGCAGGTGCGGGGGGCAGACTGTCCCACGCTCTATTACACTGGAGCCGATCTTCTCATCTGTAATAAGGAATGACCCATGAGCATCGTTAACGAATTCAAAGCCTTCGCCGTCAAAGGCAATGTGGTCGATATGGCCGTGGGTATCATCATCGGTGCCGCGTTCGGCAAGATCGTCTCGTCGTTCGTCGGCGACGTGATCATGCCGCCGTTGGGCCTGCTGATTGGTGGTGTGGACTTCAGCGATCTGGGCGTCACCCTGCGTGCGGCGCAAGGCGATGCACCCGCCGTGGTCCTGGCCTACGGTAAATTCATCCAGACCGTGATCGACTTCCTGATTGTCGCCTTTGCGATCTTCATGGGCGTCAAGGCGATCAATCGCCTTAAACGCGAAGAAGCCAAGGCGCCGACAGTCAACAAGCAGGAGGTGCTGCTGAGCGAGATCCGTGATCTGCTCAAGGAGCAGAACAAACCTGCCGCCCCGGTGAACGTCGATCCGAACAAGCCGTTTTGACATCCTCCCCGCCCTAAAGGGCGGGGATTCCCACAATTGGACGCTCATGCCCGAGCGCGAGAATGTTCTTTGCGGCGTTGACGTCGCGGTCGTGGGTGGCACCACACCCACAACAAGTCCATTCCCTTATTCCAAGCCCTGCGATACCTCTGGGCCTCGAGTCCGGCAATTGCTTGCAGCTCGAACAGGTTTGGGTGGTGTTTCTCTCGCTGACAACCTTGAAAACCGTGCCTGCGTGATCGCATTTGTATTCCAGCATGGTTTTCAATTGGCCCCAGCCGGCGTCCAGCACCGACTTGGCCATCCTGGTTTTCGCGAGTTTCAGTGAGCTCACATCGCCCACCACAATGACGCCACAACGCGCTACCAGCGCGTTGCTGAACTTATGCAGGGTATCCTTGCGACGGTTCGCAATTTTGGCGTGAATCGCCCGCACACGGGCTTTCTTGCCGGCCCCGTTGGTGTACTTGTGAATGTCGAACGTCGACAGAAAACGACCGTGCTCACGAATCGAGCGACTGCTCAACTCGTTTACGTAGTTCCACACAAAATTCACAGCACGAGAAGTTTCACGCAGCTGCGCTGCGTGCTTGTCTCGCACTCGAACCTTGAGGGTTTTGGTCGCGTTCATTTCAGTCATGAAATACAGAATAGGGGCCGCTTTGCGGTGGCGCTTTCATCCCCCACCTGAAAGAAGGGGCTTTTCGCGCCAGCTTGGTAACCCTGCCGGTCGTGGTTACCAGTAGGTTTCCACGGCCACCTGCCCCGGTCGGCGGCTCAGGCTCAGGCTCATGCCACGCTGCTTGAGCAACGCGCGGGTCTCGTCGACCATTTCCGGGTTGCCGCACAGCATCACCCGCGAATGCTCAGGCGTCAGCTCAAGCCCTGCGGCAGTTTCCAGGTCGCCGTTTTCGATCAGCGTAGTAATGCGCTCGTTCAGTGCCCCTGGGTGCTGTTCACGGGTCACTACCGGTAGGTACAAGAACTTGTGGGCATATTCAGCCAGGTACTCGCGCTGGGTCAGTTCGTCGATCAACGGTTGATAAGCCAGCTCTTTGGCTTCACGCACGCTGTAGACCAGAATGATGCGTTCGAATTTTTCCCAGACTTCGAAATCCTGAAGGATCGACAGGAACGGCGCCACGCCGGTCCCGGTGGCCAGCAGCCACAGATCGCGACCGTCGACGAAGCGATCCAGGGTCAGGTAACCGTATGACTGTTTTTCGACCAGCAGTTGATCGCCTTCGCGCAGACGGCTCAGCTCACTGGTGAACTCACCGTCCGGCACCACGATGGAAAAGTATTCGAGAAATTCGTCATAGGGCGAGGACACCATCGAGTAGGCACGCCACACTGTACTGCCATCAGCCTTGGTGACACCCAGACGGGCAAACTGCCCGGCGCGAAAGCGAAAGCCTGCGTCGCGGCTGGCGCGCAGGGTGAAAAGATTGGCGGTCAACGGGGTAACGCGCTGCAGCGTTTGCCGGGTGAACTTGTCTTCGCTGACGGTCATGGTGTGCTTGCGACTCCTGAACATGAATGGCGGGTCCCAAGTGTCCCGCAAATGCATGCCGATAAACACCACCTGTTTGTAGGGTCTGTCGCAGCCAGACAACCTTAGACTGTTTGGTTCTTGCCGGCCCATCACGACGAGCAGGCCCGATTTCATCCAACTCGATGCAAGCTGAGCAGGCCGCGGCTTCCGCCAGGACACCCTCCTTTGAATACTTAAATAGCCATTACTCCATCCGTCTGGATGGATTTCAGCCCCATGGTTCCCGGGCGCTTTTTCCCTAAACTCAGAGAACCCCCTCACCCGGGATTCGCCAACACAAGCAGGGAGGCGACTATGGAGCCCGCCGCAACCGTATCACCACAACGTTCACCTGCCGTTGTCCTGACGCAGAGAGAAATCGAAATCCTCAAGTGGTCCGCCCAGGGCAAGACAGCCGCCGATATCGCAATCATCCTGCGTTTGAAGGAGCGAACCATCAATTTTCATATTGCCAGTGCCATTCATAAAATGGGTGTCTGCAACAAGACGGCCGCCGCTGTACAGGCCGCCTTGAGCGGAATGTTCTGACCCGACAACTTTGCACCGCAATGGCAGGTGCCAAGGGTAAAAAGCACGTAGAATCACGCCCCTCAAGCCAGCCTGGGTCAAACCGGTCTAGCGTGACACTTGTCGTTTGCCCAGAGTTTCCTGCCATGCCCGTGCTCACCAGCCCTTTTGCCGAACTTGATCTGATCCGTCAGCCCGAACAACCCAACGAACCGCTGCAGGCGTTCGATGCGGCAGATGAGTACCTGCTCAATCATGTAGCCGAACATGGCCTGACCCTGCAGACCCGGGTCCTGGTGCTCAATGACAGCTTTGGCGCGCTGGCGACGAGCCTGGCGCCGCATGCCACGGTATCGAGCAGCACCGACTCGGTTCTCGGTGCACAGGCGCTGGAAATCAACCTGCTGCGCAATGGCCTGAGCGCAGACGCGGTGACCTTGATTCCGGCCAGCGCGCCACTGCAAGGCCCCTTCGACTGGGTGCTGATCCATATCCCCAAGACCCTGGCCCTGCTTGAAGAGCAACTGATCCGCCTGCAAGGCCAGCTAGCGCCCGGTGCCAGGGTCGTGGCAGCGGCGATGGTCAAGCACCTGCCGCGCTCGGCTGGTGAGTTGCTGGAAGAGTATGTCGGCCCGGTCCAGGCTTCACTGGCGGTAAAAAAAGCCCGGTTGCTGTTTGTCACGCCAGAAGACAAAGAGCCCCAGCCTTCGCCCTACCCGACCCGCTACACGCTTGATGAACCGGCGCTGGAGCTGGTTAATCACGCCAATGTGTTCTGCCGCGACGGCCTGGATATCGGCACCCGGGCGTTTCTGCCCTGGCTGCCGAAGAATCTGGGCAAGGCACGGGTGGCCGACCTGGGGTGCGGCAACGGCGTGCTGGCCATTGTCAGTGCACTGAGCAACCCTGAGGCTCAGTACACGCTGGTGGATGAGTCGTACATGGCTGTGCAGTCGGCAGCAGAAAACTGGCAAGCGGCGTGCGGTGACAGGCCGGTGACGCTGCGCGCTGCCGACGGTCTGGCGACTCAGGCGCATGATTCGCTGGACGTGGTGCTGTGCAACCCGCCGTTCCACCAGCAGCAGGTGGTGGGAGATTTCCTGGCCTGGCGGATGTTTTTGCAGGCACGTGCGGCGCTGGTGCCGGGCGGGGCGCTGTATATCGTTGGCAACCGTCACTTGGGTTATCACGCCAAGCTGGCGCGGCTGTTCCGCGATGTCGAGCAGGTGGCGGCGACGCCCAAGTTTGTGATTCTCAAGGCGCGGAAGTAGGAGCGGCGGGGCGGCGATCCGCTTTAGTCGCTCACGGGTCTTTAGAGCGATGGAAAATCCTTCATCGCGTTGACTGGGATGCAGGTTTCGCCCTGCGGGCGAACTTCCCTCCGTCCGGCACCCAAGTCGCGATTCGCGTCGTCTGTGCCATCTCGGTTCGAAGATCAAGATCAACGGCAACGGCTTATATACAGGCAAAAAAAACCCTCCATCACAGCCTGATCAGGAGGGTAAAAAACCGTGTCCACGAAACACGGGATGGGATAGAGCAATCAGGCAGCAATCAAGGGGTGGTCAGACCCGCTGCGCTCATGAACATGCGCATCAGGCTGGCGACGATGAACAGCGCCAGTACACTGCCGGCCCAGATCCCGGCCAGCCAGGCCAGACGTTGCCAGAGCGGTTTGTTGATGGCCGGGTCGGGATCATGCTGGGGATGTTTATCGGACATGACGGCGCTCCTTTAGTGATAACCGTCTTCTGCGGTCACTTTGCCGCGGAACACGTAGTAGCTCCAGAAGGTGTAGCCCAGGATGAACGGCAGGATGAATAGCGTGCCGACCAGCATAAAGCCCTGGCTTTGCGGCGGCGCGGCGGCTTCCCAGATGCTGATTGATGGCGGCACGATATTCGGCCACAGGCTGATGCCCAGCCCGCTGTAGCCAAGGAAGATCAGCAGCAGGGTAAGCAGGAACGGCGTGTAGTGGGCATTACGCGCCACCGCCCGGAACAGGCCAACCAGAGTGACCACCACCAGAATCGGTACGGGCATAAACCAGAACAGGTTCGGCAGGCTGAACCAGCGCTCGGCAATCTGCGGATGGGCCAGCGGGGTCCACAGGCTGACGATGCCGATCATCGCCAGCACGGCCAGCGCCAGCGGCCGGGCCAGATCATGCATGGCCTGCTGCAGCGGGCCTTCGGTCTTCATGATCAGCCAGGTACAGCCCAATAGCGCATAAGCCACGATCAGCGCCAGGCCACAGAAAATCGGGAACGGTGCCAACCAGTCCAGCGAGCCGCCAGCGAACTGCCGGTCGACGACGGGCAAGCCCTCAATGAACGCACCCAGTGCCACGCCTTGAAAGAAGGTCGCCGCCAGGGAGCCGCAGATGAACGCTTTGTCCCACAGGTGCCGCTTGGCCTCTGAAGCCTTGAAGCGGAACTCGAACGCCACGCCGCGAAAGATCAACCCGATCAGCATCAGGATCAATGGCAGGTACAACGCCGACAGCACCACCGAGTAAGCCAGCGGAAAAGCGCCGAACAGACCGGCCCCGCCCAGCACCAGCCAGGTTTCGTTGCCGTCCCACACCGGGGCGACGGTGTTCATCATCACGTCGCGGTCGCTGCTGTCCTTCATGAACGGGAAGAGAATGCCAATTCCCAGGTCAAAGCCGTCCATCACCACGTACATCATGATGCCGAAGATGATGATGACCGCCCAAAGCAACGCAAGATCGAAGCCCATGACTCAGTTGCTCCTGTTCAGGTTGGCGGATGCAGCATCTGGCTGACCGTTTTCATCGGCAGCCGACAGCGGACGTGCCGGGGTACGAGGCTGACCGGGGCCGCCGCTGGGGGCGTGCTCGACATGCGGCTGCGGCCCTTTGCGCACCAGCCGCAGCATGTAGCCCAGACCGGCACCGAACAGCAGGAAGTAAACGACCACGAACAACACCAGGGTGATGCTCATCTGCACCACGCTGTGGTTCGACACCCCGTCGGCGGTACGCATCAGGCCGTAGACCACCCATGGCTGACGGCCGATTTCGGTGGTGAACCAGCCGGCCAGGATGGCGATCAGGCCCGACGGCCCCATCCACAGGGCCAGGTGCAGAAACGGCCGCGACTGGTACAACGTACCGCGCTTGCGCAGCCACAGACTCCACAGCCCGGTAGCGATCATCAGCATGCCCAGACCGACCATGATCCGGAACGACCAGAACACCACGGTGGAGTTGGGCCGGTCCTCAGGTTTGAACTCCTTGAGCGCCGGCACCTGCTTGTCCAGGCTGTGGGTCAGGATCAGGCTGCCCAGATAGGGAATCTCCACAGCAAAGCGGGTTCGCTCCTGCTGCATGTCCGGCCAGCCGAACAGAATCAGCGGGGTCGGCTCGTCACCGACGTTTTCCCAGTGGCCTTCAATCGCCGCGATCTTGGCCGGCTGATACTTGAGGGTGTTCAGGCCATGAAAGTCGCCGACCACCGCCTGGATCGGCGCCACCAGCAGGGCCATCCACATGGCCATCGACAACATCTTGCGCACCGCCGGGTTATCACGGCCGCGCAGCAGGTGCCAGGCCGCCGAAGCACCGACGAAGAAAGCCGTGGCCACGAATGCAGCAATGGCCATATGCGCCAGCCGGTACGGGAATGACGGGTTGAACACCACGGCAAACCAGTCGGTGGGAATCACCCGGCCATCGACGATTTCGAACCCCTGAGGGGTCTGCATCCAGCTGTTGGAGGACAGGATCCAGAACGTCGAGATCAGGGTGCCGACCGCAACCATTATTGTGGAGAAGAAATGCAGGCCACGGCCGACCCGGTTCCAGCCAAACAACATGACGCCTAGGAACCCGGCCTCCAGGAAGAACGCGGTGAGCACTTCATAGGCCAGCAACGGGCCGGTCACTGCACCGGCAAAATCGGAAAAGCGGCTCCAGTTGGTGCCGAACTGATAGGCCATGACCAACCCGGAAACCACACCCATGCCGAAGTTGACGGCGAAGATCTTCAGCCAGTAGTGGTACAGGTCACGGTAGACGTCGTTGCGCGTCTTCAGCCACAAGCCTTCGAGCACGGCCAGATAGCTGGCCAGACCAATGGTGATGGCAGGAAACAGAATATGGAACGAGATCGTGAACGCGAACTGGATCCGGGCCAGGTCGAGTGACTCCAAACCGAACATAAGACTACCTCTCAGATGCTACGGCTGTTGGCCTGGGCCAGCAGCGAGAACCCCACGGTCAGGGCGGTTGCTGCGTGCCGGACGGCTTTTGGGGAAGGCTCTCGGCACAAAGGGTCTGACGGGCGACGCACAACTTCGGTTCGATCGTTGTGACGTGCGTCAATCGGTGAGAGAAGATTAGCCCCTTTACGGGCTTTGACCGGCGTGGTGCGTTGTCGCGTGACCGGTTGTCCCATCCCCTTGGCGTTCGGCTTGAAGAGGTGTACGACGAACGGTCAGCCGTTTCGACGCTTGACATGGATGTTTGCGACGGCCCGTCCAAACACCCCTTTCCACCATGATGGCCCTATGCTATTGAGTAACTTGCCAAAGCCACTCCATCCCCCTGAAGTGTCACAGGACGTGCATGCCCATCACTCATAGCCTCTCCGAACTCTTCGTGCAGTCCATCGAGCAGGCTGGCAACAGCGTGGTAGTCAGCGATGCCGACAACTGCGTGGTGCTGTTCAACCAGGCGGCGGAGTTGTTGTGGGGCCTCAAACGCCACGAAGTCATTGGCCAGGATGCCAAGTGTCTATTGCCGCAGCCGGTGCACGGCTATTACCAGCAACAGGAAAACGGTGATGGTGAACTGCTGATCCTGCGCATCCCGCACCGCGATGGCGGCCAGCACTGGGGCTCGTTGTCGATCTCGCGGGTCGCCAGCCATGCACAGACCTACTTCGTCACCTCGATCAAGGACATTACCCGCCAGCACGAGGAGTGCGAGCGGCTGCGGCTGTTGTCGCTGGTAACCGATCACTCTGACAACGCCATTATCATCACCGACGAAAACTGGCGCATCAGCTACGTCAACGCCGGCTTCGAGCGAATGTCCGGTTATCGCTTCGATCAGGTCTGCGGCCAACACCCCGCCGCGATGCTTGCCCCCTATCTGAGCCATGAAGTGATACTTGCCGCGCGCCAGACGTTGAGCAGCGGACAATCGATCAAGACCGATCAATTGACCTGCATACAAAATGGCGAACGGCTGTGGTGCAGCGTGGTGGTCAACCCGATTCTGGATAATCAGGGCCGGCTTCTCAATGCCGTCGGCATCCTGACCGACATCACCAGCACCAAGATGCACGAGATCCTGCAGCACAGCATGCTCAACGCCATGGTCCGGGAAGAGCCGCTCGAAGACCTGATGCTGCTGGCCTGCCGGGAGATCGAACGTATCGCCCCGGAAGTCACCACCTCGATGCTGCTGGTTGATGAAGAAGGGCTGCTGCATCCACTGGCCACCCACAGCCTGCGTGCCAGCTACTGCCAGAGCATGGAAGGCATCAGGATCGGCGAAGGCGTCGGCACCTGCGGCACCGCCGCGTTCCGCGGCCAGCCGGTGATCACCAAGGATATCGCCAGCGACCCGCTATGGGATGGCTACCGACACATCGAACTGCCCGAGGGGCTCAAGAGCTGCTGGTCGACGCCGATCATGGGCGCCAATCAGCGAGCCATTGCCACGCTGGCGTTCTATTTCAAGGAAGTCCGCGGGCCGTCGGAATTCCATCAGCGTCTGGTGGACGTCATCGTGCCGCTCTGTGCGCTGGCCATCGAGCGTGAAAAATCCCGGGCTCACATCAGCCAGCTGGCGTTTTACGACAGCCTGACCGAACTGCCCAACCGCAGCCTGCTGCTGGCCAATACCGAGCAGGCGCTGCACGCTGCGCAACGCAACAAGACCTCCCTGGCCGTGTTGTTCATCGACGTTGATCGCTTCAAGCAGGTCAACGACTCGTTCGGCCATCCGGCGGGCGATGAACTGCTGCAGGTCATTGCTCGCCGCCTGCAGGAAAATCGCAGCCAGAAGGACATCGTCGGGCGCCTGTCCGGTGACGAGTTCGTCGTGGTACTGCCTGACTGCGATAACCAGCGGGTCACCGAACTGGTCGAGCAGATGAAGCTGACCATCGCCCAGCCTTGCCAGGTCGGCAACAGCCGGGTCTCGCCGTCAGTCAGTATCGGTGTGAGCATGTTCCCGGAAGACGGCCATGACATGGGCACGCTGATCCACCGGGCGGACATGGCCATGTATCAGGCCAAGAATGCCGGGCGCGGGCGGTTCAGCTTCTTCTGCCATGAACTGAACCAGCTGGCCCAGGAACGCCAGGCCATGGAAAACGCCCTGCAACAGGCCTTGCAGGATGGCGCTCTGGAGCTGCACTACCAGCCGCAGATCAATATCGCCGATGGCCGTCTGTACGGTGTCGAAGCGCTGGCGCGCTGGCACCACCCGCATTGGGGCCAGGTGTCTCCGGCGCGCTTTATTCCCTTGGCAGAAGAATGCGGGCTGATCGTGGAACTGGGCCTGTGGGGGATTCGCGAAGCCTGCCGGCAACTGGCTGACTGGCGAGGCAAAGGGGCACAGCTGCCGGCCATTTCGGTGAATCTGTCACCCACCAACTTCCATGATCTGGCGCTACCGGCCATGCTTACGCAATTGCTGGATGAACATCAGCTAAGCCCCGGCGACCTGACCCTGGAGCTGACCGAAAACATCCTGATGGACACCAACCCCAGCACGCTCAAAGTCCTCAACGACGTGCATGCGCTAGGCATTCGCCTGGCCATGGATGACTTTGGTACCGGCTATTCGAGCCTGAGTTATCTGCGGCAGTTGCCGATCCAGGAACTCAAGCTCGACCGCAGCTTTGTGATGGACCTGGAAAACGACGCCACGGCCCGCACCCTCAGTGATGCGGTGATCCATATCGGCAACAGCCTTAACCTGACCGTGGTCGCCGAGGGCATCGAGACCGAAGGTCAGCATGAAATCCTCAGGCAGCAGGGTTATCACGTCGCCCAGGGGTATCTGTTCTCCCGACCATTGAGCGCACCGGACCTGGAACGTTGGTTGTTGGCGCGCTAAGGCACGATCGTGCTGTTTAGCGGACAATGATCGGCCATCGTTCATCGCTGTGCAGCCAGTTGCGCGACTGGCTGGTATGATGCGCGGCTTTTTCCGAACCATAGAAAACCACAGGCGCTCAGAGGGTGTTTACAAAATAGGCGAACGAAGGCAAGACAAGGCGAAATCGGGCGAAAAAGCGCAGTGTACATTCAGTACCTGAGCATTTTTAGGTCGATTTCAACGCAGTATTGTCGAGTGCAGCCATTTTGTAGACACCCTCTCAGCCCGGACTGTGTTTGGCTATTGGTATCGAATCATTCACGGCACAGGCCAGGTCCTCGGAGCCCGATATGCTGGAAAGGCTGTTTCAACTAAAAGCACACAACACCAACGTGCGCACCGAGATTCTCGCGGGCGTCACGACCTTCCTGGCCATGGCCTATATCCTGTTCGTCAACCCGAGCATTCTCGGCGAGACCGGCATGGACAAGGGCGCACTGTTCGTTGCCACTTGCCTGGCCGCAGCGATTGGCTCGGCAGTGATGGGCCTGGTTGCCAATTACCCGATCGCCCTGGCGCCGGGCATGGGCCTGAACGCGTTTTTCACCTACACCGTGGTCCTGCACATGGGCCATACCTGGCAGGTCGCGCTGGGCGCGGTGTTCATCTCGGCGGTGATGTTCTTCATCCTGTCGATTTTTCGCATTCGCGAGTGGATCATCAACAGTATTCCGCTGGCTCTGCGCTCGGCCATTGCCGCGGGCATCGGCCTGTTCCTGGCGCTGATCGCCCTGCAGAACGCCAAGATCATCACCTCGCACCCGGTCACCATGCTCAGCCTGGGCGATC
Source organism: Pseudomonas sp. LJDD11 (assembly GCF_024584215.1). Taxonomy (NCBI): domain Bacteria; kingdom Pseudomonadati; phylum Pseudomonadota; class Gammaproteobacteria; order Pseudomonadales; family Pseudomonadaceae; genus Pseudomonas; species Pseudomonas sp. LJDD11. The sequence continues at coordinate 25,499 of NZ_JANJFL010000001.1, read as the reverse complement.
TGAAAAGTCCGGCGCCGATTCTTGCCACCCTGGGCTTTTTCCTGATCGTCGCCCTGGAGCGGATGCAAGTGCGCGGCGCAGTTCTGATCGGCATCCTGGCGGTCACTCTGGCGTCCATCGTGCTGGGTTTCTCGCCGTTCGGCGGGCTGGTGTCGATGCCGCCATCGCTGGCGCCGACCTTCCTGCAACTGGACATCATGGGCGCGCTGGACGTCGGTCTGGTGAGCATCATCTTTGCCTTTCTGTTCGTCGACATCTTCGATAACTCCGGCACTCTGATCGGCGTCGCCAAACGCGCCGGCCTGATGGGCAAGGACGGCCACCTGCCGAAAATGGGCCGGGCGCTGATCGCCGACAGTACCGCGGCCATGGCCGGTTCGCTGCTGGGCACTTCGACCACCACCAGTTATGTCGAGTCGGCAGCCGGTGTCAGCGCCGGTGGACGGACCGGCCTGACCGCGATCGTGGTCAGCGTGCTGTTTCTGCTGGCGCTGTTTTTCGCGCCACTGGCCGGCAGCGTGCCCGCGTATGCCACCGCACCGGCGCTGCTGTTCGTGGCCGTGCTGATGGCCTCGGGCCTGGCGGAAATCGACTGGGAGGACATCAGCGTAGCGGCGCCGGTGGTGATTACCGCGCTGGCCATGCCGTTTACCTATTCCATTGCCAACGGCATCGCCTTTGGCTTCATTTCCTGGACGGCAATCAGGCTGTTGTCGGGACGCGCACGCGAGCTCAATGCTGCGCTGCTGATCCTGTCGGTTCTGTTCGTCATCAAGCTGGGCTGGTTCAACGCATGAGTGTTTCCTTCGACCCCGCGAGCTACGAGCTGCAGCTCGCTGAAAAAGCCGCCCGCCTGCAAACGTTGCTGGCGCCTTTCGACGCACCCGCAGCCCAGGTGTTCGACTCGCCCCGCGAGCATTACCGGCTGCGCGCCGAGTTTCGCCTGTGGCTCGAAGGCCAGCAGCGCCACTACGCGATGTTCGCCCCCGGCGACAAGCACACGCCGATCCTGCTCGACGGCCTGCCCATCGCCAGCCAGCGCATCAATGAACTGATGCCGCTGCTGCGTGACGCCTGGCAGACCAGTCAGGCGTTGAGCTACAAGCTGTTTCAGGTGGACTTTCTGACCACGCTGTCTGGCGACTCGATGATCACCCTGTGCTACCACCGTCCGCTGGACGACACCTGGCAAGCGGCCGCCGAACAGCTGGCGGCGCAACTGAAGGTCAAGCTGATTGGCCGTTCTCGTGGTCAGCGGCTGGTGATTGGCCAGGACTACGTGACCGAGCAACTGCAAGTGGCCGGGCGTACCTGGCGCTACCGTCAGCCTGAAGGCGCGTTCACCCAGCCCAACGGCACGGTGAACCAGAAGATGCTCAACTGGGCACTTGAAGCCATGGGCCAGCGCGACGACGACCTGCTGGAGCTGTACTGCGGCAATGGCAACTTCACCCTGCCGCTGGCGACCCGGGCGCGCAAGGTGCTGGCGACCGAAATCAGCAAAACCTCGGTGAATGCCGCACTGGCCAACCTGGCCGACAACGGGGTGGACAACGTGACCCTGGTCCGGCTGTCTGCCGAAGAACTGACCCAGGCGCTCAACGAGGTGCGGCCGTTCCGCCGCCTGCACGGCGTAGACCTGAAAAGCTATGAATTCGGCACCGTGTTCGTCGACCCGCCACGGGCCGGCATGGACCCGGACACCTGCGAGCTGACCCGACGCTTCGAGCGCATTCTGTACATTTCCTGCAACCCGCAGACCCTGGCGGCCAACATCGCGCAATTGCACGACACCCACCGGGTCGAGCGCTGTGCGCTGTTTGACCAGTTCCCGTATACCCACCATATGGAATCCGGGGTTTTGCTGGTGCGTCGCTGAGTTTTTGGAGGGCTTCTGAAGGCGGCCTGAGCCGTATCGATTCTGTAGGAGCAGCTTCAGCTGCGAATCTAAAGCTGCAAATCTTTCGTTCGTAGCAAGGATCTTTGCCGCAGTTGTCTGAGCCTCAGGTTCCGCCCCGACGGGCGGGTTCCTTTGATGCGCCAAAGGAACCAAAGCGCTTGCGACGGCTAGTCCCGCTTCAAGCGGGATTCCCTCGCTCCGGCGCCGATTTGGCGTTCGGCGTCGTCTGTGCCATCTCGGCTCGAAGATCAAAAGCAGAAGCGACAACATCGGCATCGCTAGTGAACTTAACGCTACATCCGCGACCAAGGTCGCGCTTGCTTCAATAGGCAGCTACCTATCATTTGCGGTATAACGCGTACTCGCTTATCTGCCGCGTGTGTGGGTACCTGCCTTGAGTTGCGAATCACCTGCTTCGACTTCCACTTCATCGGGTCTGGCTCGTCAACCCGGATTTCTTGCGTTTCTGTTCGCCCGGTTGCTGGCCATGTTCGCCATGCAGATCCAGGCCGTGGTGGTCGCCTGGCAGGTCTACGACCTGACCCGCGATCCGATGGCGCTGGCCTATGCGGGCCTGGCGCAATTCATTCCCATGCTGCTGTTGTTGATGCCGGCCGGCGACCTGATCGACCGCTATGATCGCAAGCTGATCCTGATTCTGAGCTGGATCGTGCAGGCGCTGTGCGGGGTCATCCTGCTGCTGTTTTCATTCTTTGACCTGCATGACGTGCGCCTGGTCTACGCCGCGCTGGTGCTCTACGGCGCTGCACGGGCCTTTACCGGCCCGACCCTGCAGAGCCTGCTGCCACAGATCGTGCCCCGCGACCGGCTGGCTTCGGCCATCGCGACCAACAGCGTAATCATGCGCTGCTCCACCGTAGCAGGTCCGCTGATCGGCGGCGCTCTGTATGCCTTGGGCGGCGCGGAGCTGACCTACTCGGCCTGCGTCGCCGCGTTCATCGCCGGCATCCTGCTACTGCCACTGGTGGCCACCCCTTACGCCGAAGCCCGCGCCCCGCTGGAAGGCAGCGGCTGGCAGCGCTTCACTGCCGGGATCGCCTTTATCCGCTCGCGACCGATTATTCTCGGCACCATTTCCCTTGACCTGTTCGCAGTGCTGCTCGGTGGCGTGATTGCGCTGTTGCCGATCTATGCCCATGAGGTGCTGCACCTTGGCCCACAGGGGCTGGGAGCGTTGCGCAGCGCCATGAGCCTGGGTGAGCTGGTCACCGGTGTGTACCTGAGCGTTCGGCCGCTGGACCGTCATGTGGGCCTGACCATGTTCATCGCCGTGGGCATCTTTGGCCTGGCCAATCTGCTGTTCGCACTGTCAACGCTGTTCTGGCTGTCGTTCGTGGCACTGCTGATCGCCGGGGCAGCCGATATGGTCAGCGTCTACATTCGCTCATCGCTGGTGCAGTTCTCCACGCCCGATGCCATGCGCGGGCGGGTCAATGCGGTGAACATGCTGTTCATTGGTTCGTCCAACGAACTGGGTGAATTTCGCGCCGGCACCAGCGCCTCACTGATCGGTGCGATCCCGGCGGCGATCACCGGTAGCCTCTGCACGCTCGGCGTCGTAGGCGCCTGGATGGCCGGTTTCAAGAGCCTGCGCCGGGTCGACCGGTTTGCCGATGCCGCGCCACAGCAAACCGCCAGTACCCTGAAGTGACCGACGGGCTGGCGCAGCCCGATTACACCAGCAACACTTGTTTGTCAGGCCGTTCAAAAACGTCAGCAAGGCCGGTTGTTTGTCGAGGGCAGTTGTATGTTGTGGAAAAAAGGCCGACGGAGCGACAACGTGGTCGATGCTCGCAGTGACCGTAGCGGCATGCGGGTCGGCGGCAAGGGGCTTACCCTGGGCGGGGTAGCCCTGATCGTAGTGTTTGGCCTGATCACCGGCCAGGACCCGCTGCAGATTCTTGGCCAGATCACCGGGCAACTGGGGCAACAGAGCGCACCGCTCAGCCCCCAGAGTCAATCCACTCTCCCCACTAACGACCCGCAGACCGAATTCGTGCGCGCCGTGCTCGGTGATACCGAAGACAACTGGCAAGCCGTGTTCAGCCAGGCAGGCCGGCAGTATCAGGAGCCCAAGCTGGTGCTGTTCAACGGCCAGGTCAATTCGGCCTGCGGCTATGCCACCTCGGCCACCGGGCCATTCTACTGCCCGGCCGACCGTAAGATTTATCTCGACCTGGATTTCTTCCGGGAAATGTCCCAGCGCTTTTCAGCGGCCGGCGATTTTGCTCAGGCTTATGTGATTGCCCATGAAGTGGGTCATCACGTACAGACCCTACTGGGCATTTCCGCCAAGCTCCAGGCCGCGCGCCAGAGCGGCCGACGCCTTGAAGGCAGCAGTGGCCTGCTGGTGCGCCAGGAGTTGCAGGCCGACTGCCTGGCCGGGGTCTGGGCACACAACGCGCAAAAGCGTTTGAACTGGCTGGAACCGGGTGATATTGAAGAAGCCTTGAATGCGGCCAACGCCATTGGCGATGATCGCCTGCAACGCCAGAGCCGCGGCCATGTGGTGCCCGACTCGTTTACCCACGGAACATCCGAACAACGGGTGCGCTGGTTCAAGACCGGCTTCGCCCAGGGCAACATCAACCAATGCGATACCTTCGCCGCCAAGAGCCTGTGAATAAATGATCAAACCGTTGTTGGCCCTGTTGTTGAGCAGCACTGTTCTGAGCCTGAGCGCCCATGCCGAAACCCCTCCCGCAAAATCCCTGAGCCCGGACCGGCTGGCGATCAACGGCGCGCAGGCCACCCTGGGGTTAAGCCAGGAGTGGGTCCACCCCAAACCACAGATCCAACGGGTGGTGATTGTCATCCATGGCCGCCAGCGTAACGCCCCGACCTACCTGCGCAGCGTCGAGCGCGCCGCCAACCAGTCCAAAGAGCGCAGCCGCACGCTGTTGATCGCCCCGCAGTTTCTGGATGAAAAAGACATCGCGGCCCACCACCTGGCAGACAATATTCTGCGCTGGCATGAAGACGACTGGATTTCCGGCAGCCGCTCGGTGGGCAGCAAGGCGGTCAGCTCCTTTAGCGTGCTGGATCACATTCTCAAGCGTCTGAGCGACGACAAGCTGTTCCCCAACCTCAAGGAAATCGTGATCGCCGGGCATTCGGGCGGCGCGCAGATGGCCCAGCGTTATGCATTGCTCGGCGGTCGTGAGGAGGCGCGGCTGAAACAGGCGCACATTCGTCTGCGCTACGTGATCGCCACGCCCTCGACCTATGCCTGGTTTGACGCAGAGCGGCCGGTGGCCAACCCGGCAAGCAACTGCCCGGGCTTCAACGACTGGAAATACGGCCTGGAAAAACTGCCGCCCTACGCCGCCAAGGTCGAACGCGCCAGCCTTGAGAAAGCCTATGTGCAGCGTGACGTAACCTACTTGCTGGCGCTACAGGACAACGACCCGAACCATGTCTCGCTGGACAAGAGCTGCGCTGCCCAGGCCCAGGGCGCTGATCGGCTGACGCGCGGGCATAACTACTTCGATTACCTGACCAAACGCCACCCTACGGGCCTGAACCAGCGCATCGTGCTGGTGCCGAACGTGGCGCACAACGGCGATGCGATCTTTACCTCGCCGGAAGGTCAGGCGGTGCTGTTCAAACCGCTATAAGCCCGGAACCCGTAGGGGCCCGTAGGAGCCCGTAGGAGCCACTTCAGTGGCGAAAACCTTGATCCCTTCGCCACTGAAGTGGCTCCTACGACGCTCATGAATCCAGCATCGCCTGTAACGCTGTGCAATCGGCGGCATGCCAGTCGGTCAGTTCCGGCCAGGGATTGTCCGGTACATGGTCGGGCAGGTTGACCAGCACGGTGCGGGCGCCCGCCGCGCGGCCACAATTGAGGTCGTGAACGTAGTCGCCGACCATCACCATGTTCTGCGGCGCGACATCCCAGGCGCTGGCCAGTTTGAGCAGCCCGGCCGGGTCGGGCTTGGGGGTGGCCTCGTCGCGGCCGAGGACGTCCTGCACGGCAAAACAGTCCGCAATGCCAATCGCCGCCAAAGTGATATGCGCCAGCTCGCGGGCATTGCGGGTCAGGATGCCCAGCCGGTAACCGCGCCCGGCCAGCTCGCGCACCAGCGCCACCGCACCGGGCGCGGCTTTGGAACCTACCGCCAACTCGCGCTCGTGCTCCAGCAGCCAGGCGTGTTTGGCCGCGGCTTCGTCTGCCGGCAGGCTGGCCAGATGGCCGAGAATGTCGGCCTCGGGCGGAATGTCCAGGGCGCGCTTGATGGCCAGGAAATCATGCACCGCCAGTGTCAGGGTGCCGTCCATGTCGAACACCCAATGGCGAATCTCGCTCAGTTTCATGCCCAGTCCTTGCGATGACGAATCAGGCCTTCCTGGCTGACCGAGGCCACCAGTTGTCCGGCACGGTTGTACACGCTGCCACGAGAGAAACCACGGGAGTTGCCGGCCCACGGGCTGTCCATGGCATACAGCAGCCAGTCGTCAGCGCGCAGGTCACTGTGGAACCACAGCGAGTGATCCAGGCTGGCGACCTGCATATCGCGTTGCCACACCGTCTTGCCGTGGGGCAGCAGCGAGGTGGTCAGCAGGTTGAAGTCCGAGGCATAGGCCAACAGGTATTTGTGCAGCGCCGGGACATCCTTGAGGGTGCCATCGGCGCGGAACCAGATGTACTTGACCGGCTCACCCGGCTTGGGATCGTAGGGATCTTCAGCCGTTACCGGACGAAACTCGATGGGCTTGGGGCAGAGGAATTTTTCGCGCATCGCTTCGGGGATCAGATGCGCGCGGCGAGTCAGCAGTTCAAGCTCGCAAGGCAGGTTTTCCGGACCGGCAATCTGTGGCATCGCCGCCTGATGTTCGAAGCCTTGCTCGTCGTACTGGAACGAAGCGCTGCAGGTGAAGATCGGCTTGCCCTTCTGGATGGCGGTGACGCGCCGGGTACTGAAGCTGCCGCCATCGCGTACCCGATCAACGTGATAGACCACCGGCAACTGGGCATCACCTGGGCGCAGGAAGTAACCGTGCAGCGAATGCACATGGCGGTCATCTTCTACGGTCTGGCTGGCCGCCGACAACGACTGGCCCAGCACCTGGCCGCCGAACAGCTGGCGAAAGCCCAAGTCCTGGCTACGGCCGCGAAACAGGTTTTCTTCGATGGATTCCAGCGTCAGCAGATCGACCAGATCTTCCAGCACTCGGCTCATTCATGACTCCTTGCACACAGAGGTTGCGCGTTCAAACGCGGCTATAGAGCCCAATGATACAAAATCCTTCAGCCTTGCAGGGTCGAAAGCCACTGCTCACGGTTGATGCGGTACAGCACATGGGGTTTGAGCGGATGATTATCGGCCAGCGCCGGATGGTCAAAATCACCCTGCAGGTCGGCGTGCATGCCGATGGCCTGCATGACTTTCTGAGAGGGCAGGTTGCTGCGCGCGGTAAACGACACTACCTGATCCAGCCCCAGCCGCTCAAAGCCACAGCCCAGTGCCGTCCAGGCCGCCTCGCTGGCAAAGCCCAGCCCCCAATGCTCACGCGCCAGCCGCCAGCCAATTTCCACGGCCGGGGTAAACGGCGCCTCGAAGTCCACCACCAGCAAACCGGTAAAACCGATAAACGCACCGGTGTCCTTGCGCTCCAGCGCCCACAGGCCGAACCCCAGCTCGGCAAAGTGCCCGCGCAGGCGGCCAATCATCGCGGCGCACTGCAAGCGGCTCATGGGCTCAGGGAAGTAGCGCATCACCTGCGGGTCGGCACACATGGCGGCAAAGGCCGGCAGGTCGTCGTCGCGCCATTGGCGCATCGTCAATCGCGGGCTATCGAGCGTGAGTATCGGTTCCATCCGTCATGTCTCCGGGCCATCTTCAATCATCGCGGCAGTGTAGTTGCAACTGTGCGATCAGTTAGGTTACTGGCACTATCGCGGTTTGACCCTGATGCTAAAGAAAAATGCCACTGCCGCTGATCTACCACGACGATTACAGCCCGCCCTTCCCGGCCGACCACCGTTTCCCGATGGACAAATTCCGCCTGCTGCGCGATCACCTGGTCGACAGCGGCGTAACCACTGACGCGCAACTGCTACGCCCTGAGCTATGCCCGGCGGATATTCTGGCCCTTTCCCATGAACCGGCCTATATCCAGCGCTTCATGAGCGGCGAGTTGTCCAGAGAGGATCAACGCCGTCTCGGGCTGCCGTGGAGCGAAGCGCTGGCGCGCCGCACAGTACGCGCGGTGGGCGGCTCGCTGCTGACCGCCGAACATGCCTTGCAACACGGCATGGCCTGTCACCTGGCCGGCGGCACGCATCATGCCCACTACGATTACCCGGCAGGTTTCTGCATCTTCAATGACCTGGCGATCATCAGCCATTACCTGCTCGGCAGCGGTCGGGTGGGCAAAGTGCTGATCTTCGATTGCGACGTGCATCAGGGTGACGGTACGGCCCGGCTGCTGGCCGATACCGATGATGCGATTACCGTGTCGCTGCACTGCGAGAAGAACTTCCCGGCGCGCAAGGCACAGAGCGACTGGGATATTCCACTGCCCATGGGCATGGGCGATATGGACTATCTGAAGGTGGTGGACGACACGCTCAACTACCTGCTGCCGTTCTACCAGCCTGACCTGGTGCTTTATGACGCCGGGGTCGATGTTCATGAGGACGACGCGCTGGGGTATCTGAAGCTCACCGATCAGGGGCTGGCGGCCCGTGACGAGGCCGTGCTGCACCATTGTCTGGGCCGCGATATCCCGGTAATGGGGGTGATCGGCGGCGGCTACAGCAAGGATCGCCATGCCCTGGCAAAGCGGCACGGCATCCTGCATCACAGCGCCCGCAAGGTATGGGACGAGCGCGGCCTGGGTTAATCAACTACGGCAGGGTCAGTGGCGGCTCAGATAACTCTCGATGATCGCGGAAAAATCCCGCCCGCCTTCGCCCCGCTGGCTCATGGCCTGAAACAACTGCTGGGCCAGCGCCCCGAGCAATACCGGCTGATGGGCAAGCCGCGCCGCTTCGGTGGCCAGGCCCAGATCCTTGAGCATCAGGTCGGCGGCAAAGCCACCGGTATAGCCTCGTGAAGCCGGTGCGGTCTCGACGATACCCGGCCAGGGGTTGTAGCTCTGCGAACTCCAGCAACTGCCGGTGGAGCTGTTGATGACCCCGGCCAGCACCTGAGTATCGATACCCAGTGCGTTACCCAGGGCCATGGCTTCGCTGACGCCGATCATCGAAATACCCAACAGCAGGTTATTGCACAGCTTGGCGATTTGCCCGGTACCCACCTCACCGCAATGCACGATATTACGGCCCATCTGCGCCAGAACAGGCTTGACCCGCTCGTAGTGCTGAACCGAGCCGCCGACCATGAACGTCAGCGTCGCGGCATTGGCCCCTGCCGTACCGCCGGATACCGGAGCATCACCCACTACCACGCCCTGGCTGGCGGCAATCGTGGCGATGTCGCGGATGCTCTGCGGGTCAATGGTGCTGCAGTCGAGCGCCGGGGTCCCGGTAGCGATACCGGCCAAGATACCGTTCTCGCCCAGAAACGCGCTGCCTACATGCGCCGCCGCCGGCAGCATGGTGATCACCAGGTCACTGCCTTGCGCCGCGTGCCTGGCAGAGTCTTTGATGTGCCCGCCCTGGGCTGCCAGCTCAGCCAGGGCGTTAGTGTCGAGATCGAACAGATGCAAATGATGCCCGGCCTTGAGCAGGTTACGGGCCATGGGCGCGCCCATGTTACCCAGGCCGATGAATGCGATTTTCATTGTTGTTCTCCATTGGCGTGCACAGCAGCAAGGCTTGCTCATCGAGCTACTGCGGGCAGCAATTGTGCCTTCCCTTCGAATACTAGCTCACCGCCTTGATGCGCAAGGCTTGCCGCCAGCCTGTGGATAACCCTGTGGATGATTTGCTGGAAAGCTGTATACGCAGGAGCGGAGAGGGACGCAAAGAACTGCGCAGTGCGGTGCTTAAGGATGCGCGATTTTTGCTTGAAAATACGCCAGAAAGCTTCCAATAAAAAGTTAAGACATTGATTTATAAGAAATTTAAACGAAAGGCACGCTTCTTGACTTGTGCATCAGGTGGCCTCGCCGAATGACTCGGCGGGCACTTGAGCCTGCAAGGAGAACCTCCATGGCTACACCGGCCTATATGTCCATCACCGGCAGTAAACAAGGGCACATCACCAAAGGCGCTTCCACCGCTGACTCGGTGGGTAACAACTATCAGGAAGAACATGAAGACCAAGTGCTGGTCCAGGCCTTCAGCCACAAGATCAGCCTGCCCACCGACCCTCAGTCCGGACAGCCCGCCGGGCAGCGGGTCCATGATGCGGTGTGCATCACCAAGGTGTTCGACAGGGCTTCACCCTTATTGCTGGAAGCCCTGACCAAGGGCGAGCTGCTGCCCGAGGTTGAAATCGAGTGGTACCGCACCTCCAAGTCCGGAACCCAGGAGCATTACTACACCACCCATCTGGTGGACGCGATCATCGTCGAGATCCGCGACTACATGCACAACTGCCAGGACCCTGGCAGTGCCCACTTCACTCACCTGCAAGATGTCTACATGACTTACCGCAAGATCAGCTGGACCCACAAAGTCAGCGGCACCTCCGGCTCGGATGACTGGCGCAAACAGAAGACCGACTGATCGGCAGGCTCATCGGCCCGTCGTGCGGGCCGATGCACCTCAGGCAGGCAATCGGGCGCGCAGCGCCTGGGCCTGCTCACCCAGATCCCAGAACAACCCGGCCGCCGCCTTGAGCCCTTGCTCAACGATGCTTTCCAGCAAATGCTCGTCCGGCGCGTGCTGCTTGCAGGAGGGATAAGAGTGCGGCAGCCATACCGTCGGCAAGCCCAGTACATCAGCGAAGCAATGGTTGGGGATGGTCCCGCCCAGATTCGGCAGAATACTCACCGGCTCGCCCAGGCTGGTGCTGACTGAGCGGCTGACGAAGCCGACCCAAGGGTGCGCCGGGTCGAGCCGGGTCGCCGCATAGCCGCCATCGATCTGCACCTGCACCTCGGTAAAACCTTGCTCATCAAGATGGCGACGCAGGTTATCCGCCAGCCCCTGCCAGTCGGTGCCCTGGACAAAACGTAACTGGCAGACCATTTCCGCCCGGCCAGGAATCGCGCCAATCACCTTGACGGTACTGCCCGCAGACATCCCCACCACTTCCAGGGTATTGCAGCCGAACAACTTCTCGCCCACGCTCAAACCGGGTTCACCCCACTGCAGATTGAGCTGCGGGTCGAAGCTTTCACCACCGACCGGCAGATCACGCACCAGCGCCGAGACCGACTCACTGATCGGTGCCGGGCGCAGAAAGTCGGCCTGCAATTGCCCGCTGGCCGATACCAGGCTCGCCAGCACATGGCCCATGACAATCGCCGGGTTGGTGATGATCCCGCCCCAGTTGCCCGAATGACGACTGCCATTGCCGGTGTCCAGGCTCAGACGGAACTGGCACACCCCACGCGAGCCGAGAAACAGCGTCGGCAGGTCATGACGCACCCGCGGTCCGTCAGAGGCCAGGAACAGATCCGCAGACAACGCCTCGGCATGCTCACGGCACGCTTGCTCCAGCCCTGGCGAGCCCACTTCTTCGCTCATTTCGAAGATGACTTTCAGGTTGAACCCCAACTGTCCCTGGCGGACCTGCAGCACCGCATCCAGCGCGGCCAGGTTGATACTGTGCTGGCCCTTGTTGTCGGCCGTTCCACGCCCATAAATGCGTCCGTCCTTGATGCTCGTGCGCCATGGCGCAGTGCCTTGCTGCCAAAGCTCATCCTGGCCACTGGTGACGTCACCATGGCCGTAGCTGAGCAAGGTCAGCAAAGCCGGGTCTTCAATACGCTCAGCCAGCAATAGCGGCGGTTTGCCGGCCTGCGGGTTGTCGATGATCCGGCAACTGAAGCCCATGCCCAACAGCACCGGCTGCAATTCGTCGTACAGATAGGCGTGCAGTGCTGCGCTGCAATCAGGGTTCTGGCTTTCGGTACGCTGGGCGACACGGCGGTCAAGGATTTGCAGGAACGCACCACTGCTGTAGTGCCGTGCGGCCAGTTCCAGAGCATGTTCACGTGAGCAGGCAGAAGAGATCGACATATCAGGTTCCTTGCTATCAGGCATTGGTCGTCGGGCGCGACCAGCAAGCCCTCGACCGAACAGTGCCGCAGAGGTTAACGTGGCAGCCTGAGTTGCAACAATTATCAAGTTCTCAATTCAACCTTGTCTTTTTTGCAAGCCAGCCTTGCACTTGCCTGAAGCATCAATGGAGCCGCGCCATGCATGACCTGCCCTTGCGTTACTTCCACAGCGTGGCCAGGACCGGCTCGCTCTCGGCTGCTGCCGAGGAGCTGCACGTGGCCGTTTCGGCGGTCAGCCGACAGATCAGCAACCTGGAAGAAAACCTCGGGCTGCAATTGTTCGAGCGCAAACCGCGAGGCATGCAACTGACCGAGCCAGGCGAAGTGCTGCTGGCCTACGCCAACCGCAATCAGTTGGAAGTGCGCAACGTGATTGCCGAGATGCGCGGCCTCAACACCCTGCAACAGCACACCATCACCCTCGCCTGCCCGGAAGGCATGGCCTGGGAATTTCTGCCACGGGTGTGCGCGCAGTTCCGGGCCTTTCATCCAGGTGCGAGTTTCGATTTACAGGTGGTGGACGCCGCAAGGGCCTCGCAACTGGTCAAGGACGGCGTAGCCGACATCGCGCTGACCTTCAGCCTGACGCCGACCCTGGGGGTGGAGATTTCGCTCAGTTGCGACTCGCCGATCAGCGCGCTGATGCCTGTCAGTCACCCGCTGGCGAGCAGCGAATCATTGACCGTGCAGGAACTGGCGCAGTATCCACTGGCCCTGCCGCATGCCGGGTCGACCATCCGCTATCTGTTCGACATCGCCTGCAACCTGCACAGCATGAACATTGTGCCGGCCTACGCCAGCCACTCTCTGGGCGCGATCTATAACGCGGTTCGTCACTCCACGGACGTGATTGCCTTGTGCGGCGCCGCCACCGTCAGCGGCACCGCCGCGCGTGACAACCTGCTGCTGGTGCCGATGAGCGACCCGCAATTGCGCCAGCGTAGCCTGCAGGTGCAGATCATGGCCGGGCGCAAGCTGCCGGTGCTGATCCGTTATTTCCTGAGTTTTCTGGAGGAACAATTGGTCAGCGTCAGCCAGCCCCCCGAGCCGGATACGCCTACCAGAAGTTCACGGAGTAAGTCAGGGCCAAGCGGTTTTCTTCGTAACGCGAGGATTCGCGCACGTTGACCCCGATGTTCATCCAGTTGGCCCCGAACCCCTTGAGCGGCCCGCTCTGCACCACGTAACTGAGCACTGAGGTGCGTTCGGTCTCGTGGCTCTGCTGGCCCAGATCAATGTCGTTGCCCTCCATCCAGCGCGCCATCCACTTCAAGCCCGGCACGCCCACGGCGGCAAAGTCATAGTCATAGCGCAGTTGCCAGGAACGTTCGCCAGGCTTGACGAAGCCCAGCGCCGACCAGTTGATCAGAAACGGCGCCGGCGCGTAGTTGTTAAAGGTCGGGAACGTGTCCAGGCCCAGCATGCGCTGGTAACCGGCCCCCAAGGTATGGCCGTTTTTGCTCAGGCTGAGCATCAGGCCATAGGTGCGATTATCCACCCGGCCAGACAACGCTTGGCCCTGCTCGCGGGTGTTGTAGTAGCGCACATCGGTCTTGAGCGTGAAACCGCCGCCCAACGCAGCCTTGTGCACCAGCCCCAGGTAATGCTGGCGGTAGATGTCCTGCAGTTGTGCGTAGAAATACGAGCCGGACAACTGCGGGGTGAACGCATAGGTGGCGCCAGCGAAATCCAGACCGTCGCTGGCTTGCGCCGGGGTATCGCCCCACAGGTACAGGTCTTCGCGTTCGGAAGACTCACGGCCGGTGATGCTCCAGAGCCGCCCGGCTGTCAGGGTCAGGTCTTTGACCTCCCGCGACTCAAGCACCGCGCCCTCGTAGCGGGTCACCAGTTGCCGGGTCGGGTCGTAGGACACCACTGGCAAGTTCGGCCGCTGGTCACCGATGCGCAGTTCGCTCTTTGAATAGCGCAACTTCACCGCCAGGTTGGCCCGCCCGTAATCCTTGACCGGGCTGCCATCGGTGCTGACCGGCAGCACACCATCGGGCGAGCGGCCTTTGCCGCCATCGAGCCGATAGGCAAAGTCGGCGCCCAGGTCCAGACCGAACTGGATCGGTGTGTCGGTGTAACCGGACTTGAACTGCAAGTCAAAGCCCTGCGACCAACTGCCGGTGCGTGACTTGGGCGCATTGGCCTGTTTGAAATCGCGGTCGACGTAGAAATTGCGCAGCCCCAGGGTCAGGTGGCTGTCATCGAGCAGGTCGGCCCGGGCAGGGCCTGCGACGCACAGGCCGACGCTGGTGAGCAGTGCACAGGTAAGGCGCAAATCAGACATGGTCCACTCCAGAATCTTCAGGTGATTGGCGGCAATCAGCGAATCGTTGGCGTGCGAGTCCTCGCCCGTCACGACCATGGCGGGGCAAGAACAGGCAGGAGGTGGGGTGGCCCGGCCAAACGCCGGGCCAGGTGGCGATCAGTTGCGTTTGAGTTGCCGGGTAATGGCCAGCAAGGTGATCAGGCTGAGCAGACCGGTGACCAGCAGGTAGAAGCTCGGTGCAAGCTTGTTGCCGCTGGCGCCAATCAGCCAGGCAACAAAGAACGGTGTGAAGCTGCCGAAGATTGTGGTGCCGATGTTGTAACTCAGCGCCATACCGGTGGCCCGCACGCGGGTCGGGAACAGCTCAGCCATCAGCGCGGGCAGACCGCCGAAATACACAGCCTTCAGGACGCTCATCCAGAACAGCACCGCCAGCAACGCCATCAGGGTCGGCTGCGCTGCCAGCCAGGAGAACGCCGGGTAGATACTGGCGATGAACACCAGCGCGGCCCAGAACATGATGCGGGTGCGGCCAAACACATCGGAAAGGTGACCGATGAAGGGCGTCAGCACGGTCAGCACCAGGCCACTGAGCAGCGTACCGGCAAAACCGATCGAGGCGGTCAGGCCCAGTTGCTTTACCGCATAAGTGGGCATGTAGATGATCACGTAGCTGACCGAGGTCGACAGCACCAACGCGCCAATGGCGAGCAGCATGCGGTACTTGTGCTGCCTGAACAGCGTACCGGCCGGTGCGTGCTCGGCTTCGCTCTGCTTGAACTCGCCGGCTTCTTCAATATGCCGCCGGATGTACAGCCCCACCGGGCCGATCAGCAGGCCGAACAGAAACGGAATACGCCAGCCCCAGGACTCCAGTTGGTCGACGGTCAAGGTCGAGCTGAGCAGCAGACCGAAGCCCGATGCCAGCAGGCCGCTGATGCCCTGGCTGGCAAACATGAAGCTGGAGATCAGCCCTTTGCGCTCTGGCGCATGCTCGACCAGCAGCGCCGTGGCACTGCCGAATTCGCCACCGGCAGAAAACCCCTGGATCAACCGCGCGGTAAAAATACCGATGGGGGCCAGGATACCGATGGTGGCATAAGTGGGCATGATCGCGATCAGCAAGGTGCCGAGCATCATCAGCCAGATGGACACCAGCATCGCAGCTTTGCGTCCGACCCGGTCGGCGTAGGAGCCCAGCACGATCGCGCCCAGTGGGCGAATCAGGTAAGACACGGCAAAGGTGCCCAAGGCCAGCAGCAATGACACGGTTTCATCGGCGGCAGGGAAGAACAGCTTGGAAATGGTCATGGCAAAGAAGCCATAAACGATCAGGTCAAACCACTCCAGGGCGTTGCCGATGGAGGAAGCGATGACCAACTTGTACAGCTTGCTACGGGGCATGCGGCCGGCCAGCGGTTGGGTCGTCATCTGCGCAGTTGTCATTATTCGAAGCTCCAGCAGGTAGTCGGTGACGTGGCGGGAGGAAGGGGGCGTCATCCTTGAAAATCGATGGTAGGGACCTGCCAGGTTTCCCACAATTATGCATTTCAGAAGCAAACGTTGCGTTCAAGGCAAAACGCATCTGCTACATTTTGGCCGCTTGAGCGATATTAGTGCCCGCAGGCCAGCGAGCGGCGGCAAAGGCCCGAACTGAACGCCACGGCAATCAGCAGGCCGGCAAGAAGAGGCCAGGGCGCACAGCGCATGCACCCTGGTTTGGCGGGGTTACAGCTCCAGCATCAAGCCGCTCAAACGCTTGACCTTGCGTTGCAGGGCCTGCTCAAAAACACCCTGGCGTGGCTCGATCAGGCTGAACCATTTACGCGCACGGGTGATGCCGGTGTAGATCAGTTCTTTGGTCAGCACCGGGTTCAAGGCATCGGGCAGGATCAGTGCAGTGTGGGCGAATTCCGAGCCCTGGGACTTGTGCACGGTCATGGCATACACCGTCTCGACATCGTTGAGCCGGCTAGGCAACACAAACCGCACACCGCCGCTGCCGTCGTTGCGCGGGAAAGCCACCCGCAATACCTGACGCGTCTCACCTTCGCGCTCCGGTACCCGCAAGGTGATGCCGATATCGCCGTTCATCAAGCCCAGGCCATAATCGTTGCGGGTCATCAGCACCGGGCGGCCTTCATACCACAGCTCGTCGTCGATCAGGCCGGCACTGAACAAGGCTTGGGTAATACGCTGATTGAGCCCTTCGACACCCCACGGGCCTTTGCGTACCGCGCAAAGCAACTGGAACTCATCGAACGCCTGCAACACCGAGCGTGCCCATACTGTCCAGCACTCATCGAGCAGATCGGCGCCCTCTGTCGGTCTCTCGATTGCCAGCACGTTCAGGTAATGCCGGTAACCTTGCGGGCTGTCAGCGCCTTCGCCGAGCCCCTCCAGTGCCAGGCGCTCAAAACTGCGATCCTGCTCGTTCTTCAACAAGCGCACATGCAGGTCGGAATGGCTGTTGGCTGCCAGCAGCTCGCGCGCCCTGGCATGTTCCTGCCGATTGACCAGCCGAGCCAGTTGGCCAATGCCGCTGCCCTGGCCGAAGCGTCGTGAGTGCCGCAGCATCACCACCTGCTGGGCTAACGGATGCTGCTGCCCATCGCCTTCCTGCAGGCCACTGCTGGCCAGGCTTTCACCGCTGACCGACTCCAGCCAGGCCCGGGTATGCGGACTGTACAGGCCAATTTCGGCGTCGCGACACAAATCGCCCAATACCGCACCCGCTTCTACCGAAGCCAATTGGTCCTTGTCACCGAGCAGCACCATTCGTGCGTGTGGCGGCAAGGCATCGAGCAGGTTGGCCATCATTTCCAGGTCGATCATCGACGCTTCGTCCACCACCAGTACATCCAGCGGTAGCGGATTACCGGCATGGTGACGAAAATGCCGGGTGCCGGGGCGGCTGCCCAGCAGGCGGTGGACGGTGGTGACCTCACTGGGGATCTTCTCACGCACTGCCTCATCGACCTTGAGCTGTTGCACTTGCTGGCTGATCGACTCGGTGAGCCGCGCCGCGGCCTTGCCGGTCGGCGCGGCGAGCCGGATGCGCAGCGGCTGACCACTGGCCACTGCCGGCGCCTGAAGCAGCGCCAGCAGGCGTACCACCGTGGTGGTCTTGCCGGTGCCTGGGCCGCCGGTGATGATGCTGAACGCCTTGCGGGTTGCCAACGCGCAGGCCAGTTTCTGCCAGTCGATCTGCTCGCCGGCCTGACCAAACAGCGCATCCAGGCGCGTGCGCAGGTCGGCCGGCGTCGCCTCCTGCTCAGCCAGCCGCTGGTGCAACACCGCATCGATACGCCGTTCGTAGTTCCAATAGCGGCGCAGGTACAGACGCCGCCCGGCCAGCACCAGCGGCCGCTGCCGGTCTTCACCTGGTGCCAGAGCGACCAGTGCGCTGTGCTCCAGAACCTGACACCAGGCGGCGCCGTCCAGGCCGGCCAGCAGTTGTGACGGCAGCAGCATCGGGCCGCTCTGCACGTCACCTTCCGGCGGCAGCGACAGGGCGAAGTCAGGCGCCTTGAGGGTCTCGAACAGGTCCAGGCACACATGACCATGACCTAACTGGTGACTGGTCAAGGCTGCCGCCAGCAGTACCCGCGGGTCGGCGTGCGGATCAAGGCTGGCCAGAAACGCCACGAATGCCCGGTCCAGCGAGCGCAGCCAGCCACGCTCGCTCCAGCGGTCAAGCAGCATCAGCAGGTGATCGACCCGCGCCAGCGGCGCCAGGCCAGTCAGGCTGTCAGCCTGCAGCGGGGTAGGCAGTAACTGGGCAAGGGTACGGCTCATGCGGGCTCTCCTGACTCAGCCGGGATGGGTAACAGGCCCTGAAACAGCAAGTCGAGGCTTTCGATCAACTCGCGGGGTGGGCGGGTGAAATACCCGCCCTGCCCCGGCGCCCGGTTACCGCGCAAGAACAGATACAGAGCACCGCCCATGTGCAGGTCATAGTCGTAGTCGGCCAGGCGCGCCTTGAGCTGACGATGCAGCGCCAGCAGGTACAGCACGTATTGCAAGTCGTAACGGTGTTCAAGCATCGCCGTCTCCATGGCCGCCGGTGTGTAGGCGTCGTCATCGGCACCCAGCCAGTTGGATTTGTAGTCGGCCACGTAGTAGCGCCCTTCATGCTCAAAGGTCAGGTCGATAAAGCCTTTGAACATGCCATTGAGCGCGGCAGGCTGCAGCGGAGCACGGGGCAGGTTGTGGTGGGTATGGCGGCGTACCAGCTCATCCAGCCGCAGCACATCGACCTGACGACTGGCGAACCAGAACTCCATCTCGATCCGGTACTGATTGGGTTGCTCAAGGCCGCTCAACGAGGCATTGCCCGGCAACGGCAATGGCATCTGTAACAGGTCCAGCAGCCAGTCGCTGAGCGGTTTGATCCAGCTGTCCCAGCCGCGCCGGCTACAACGCCGCGCCACGGTGTCGCGTACGCCTTCGGGATCACTGGCCGTCAGTGCAAAGCCCTCTTTACCGGCCCATTCCAGCAGGCCATGGAGAAAGGTGCCTGGATTCGGCCCGCGCGGGAAGCGATGAATGTCGGTAGCACCCGGTACTGCTTCACGGGCCGCTTGCGGGTCAGGACGGTCGTCGTCGAACAGCTTCTGGGCCAGCGCCGTGTCCGGCGCGCTGTCGCTGCCAGTGAGCATGCCATCACCAATGCGCAGCGCACTGTAGGAAGCAATCCACCAGTTTTCAGCCGCCTTGCGCCGAGGCGTCAGCGGCTTGAGCAGCGCGGCCTGATTACGTGGCGCGCTAAAGCGCTCTGCGCAAGGCTCAGGGAGTGGCTCCAGCAACATGGCCGGGCTGTCCTTGACCAGCGCATTGAGCCATTCACCCAGTTGCGCGCTATCGCTCAGTGCAGCACCACCACCGAGCAGGTAGCCCAGCGCCGAGCGATGCAGTTGCGAGTTTTTCCCGGCGCCGCGCTTGAGGTCGGTGACGCCCAGCCAGCACGCGTGCTCAGAGCGGGTCAGCGCCACATAAAGCAAGCGCAGGTCTTCAGCCAGGCGTTCGTCGTCGGCGCGCTCGATCAGCTCTGCGGTCGGTTGCAGGCTGATCCGCGCCAAGCCGTCATCATCGTGAAACTGTAGCGGCAGGCGACTGCCATCCACCGGTTTGCTGGAGCAGATGAACGGCAGAAATACCAACGGGTACTGCAAGCCCTTGGATTTGTGGATGGTCACCACCTTGACCAGTTGCTCGTCGCTTTCCAAACGCAGGATCTGCTCTTCACCGGCCTGGCCGCTGAGCATCAACTGCTCGCCCAGATGGCGAATCAGCGCCTGCTCGCCATCCAGTTCAGCGGCGGCCTGTTGCAGCAACTCGGACAAATGCAACAGGTTGGTCAGCACCCGCTCGCCATCACTGCGGGCGATCAGGGTCTGCGGCAACTGGAAGTCATGCAGCAGGCGACGCAGCATCGGCAGTACGCCCTGATAGCGCCAGACGTTGCGATAGCCACGAAACTGCATCACCCGCCGCTCCCAGGCCAGTTCGTCCTGATTCAGCCGTTCCAGTTCGGTCAGTGGCAGGCCGAGGGTGATGCTCGCCAGTGCGCCACGCAGGGTCCGTTCGGCATCCGGTTCGGCACAGGCCTTGAGCCAGGCAAGCACATCATGGGCCTCTTGGGCGGCGAACACCGAGTCTTTATCCGACAGGTACACGCTGCGCACCCCACGGGCGGCCAGCTCGCCGCGCACCGCCTGGGCCTCTTTGCCATCGCGTACCAGGATCGCAATGTCTGCTGGCAACAGCGCGCGCAGCGCCTCGCCGGGGCGGACAAAACCGGCTTCCCCGCGCTGACCGGCATTGAGCAAGCGGACGATCTCACTGGCACAGGTCGCCGCCAGTTGCTGTCGATAGGTTGCACCGGAGACGGGCTGATCGTCACAGAGTTGCCAGATGGTCAGTGCCGTGAGCGGCTGGCCGGCAAGCTCCAGACGCTCTTTGCGCCCCTGAGCCAGCGCCGGGGCAAAGGGCACCGGGTTGTCATTGCCGTGGCGAAACAGGAACGCACCGCGCCCGCTGTCTCGCTGCTCGGCGCGCATGAACACCTGGTTGGCCGCCTCGACCATGGCGACACTGGAGCGAAAATTGGTGTCCAGTGTATGCCAACGGCCCGCAGTGGCTTTACGGGCGCGCAGGTAGGTGTAGATATCAGCACCGCGAAAGGCGTAGATCGCCTGCTTGGGGTCGCCGATCAGGAACAGACCGGTGCTTTCGTCGTTTTGCTCCAGACGATAGATACTGTCAAAGATCCGGTACTGCACCGGGTCGGTGTCCTGGAATTCATCGATCAGGGCCACCGGGAACTGCTCACGGATCAGGGTCGCCAGGCGGTCACCGCCACCGGCACTCAACGCAGCATCGAGGCGCAATAACATGTCGTCGAAGCCCATTTCGGCACGGCGGCGTTTTTCGCTTTCAAAACGCAGGCTGACCCAGCGAGCGGCATGCTGCAATAACTGCGCATCGGGGGTCGGCAGGTCGTCCAACTGACGCTTGAGAGTCAGCATGGCATCAAGTGCCGGGTGCGTCGGCGGGTTACTCTTCCAGGATTCAGCAACGCCGTCAGGCGTCAGACGGGTAAAGCCGGTACCCAGATCAAGGTCGACCTGATCCTCGTCCTGCGCCCAAGTAGTGAGTTTGTCGAACCAGGGCTTGAAGTAACGCTCTTGAATCTGTCGGCCATTGACCTGCTTGGCCGCCACCGCCTGGGTGAAGATCGTATCCAGTTCCTGTGCCCAGGCTGCCCAGGGTGCCTTGAGTGCCCGCAGCGCGGCACGGCGCCGCTCCAGTGCCTCAGCGATCAACTGCGCAGGCTCTTGTTCCACCACCGGGTAATCACGACCGAACAGGCCGCGCACCCGTGATAACAGCGCATTCGGCCCGCCCCAGTGGTCCCGCACCCAGTCCAGTGCAACGCCATCCATGGGGTAACAAAAACGTCGCCAGTAATCGCGCAGCACTTCGCCGAGCAATTCACTGTGGTCGGTTTCCAGACTCTGGGTAAACAGGCTGCCGCTGTCGAAGGCGTGCTCACGCAGCATGCGCTGGCACCAGCTGTGAATGGTCGAAACAGCCGCTTCGTCCATCCATTGCGCGGCGATATCCAGCCGGCTCGCGCAGCCGGGCCATTGCTCAGGCTCGAAGTCGCTGCGCAGTTCGGCGATCAAGGCATCGGGGGCCGGGATCTCGTCGCGGAAAAAACGTGCCGCTTCAGCCAAACGGGTACGAATCCGGTCACGCAGTTCCTTGGTCGCGGCGTCGGTGAAGGTCACCACCAGAATCTGCGGCGGCAACAACTCACGGCCAAAGCCGGTCAACTCGTCACCATGGCCCAGTACCAGGCGCAGGTAGAGCGCCGAAATGGTGAACGTCTTGCCGGTGCCGGCGCTGGCTTCGATCAGTTGGCTGCCACGCAGCGGAAAGCGCAGCGCCAGGGGGCGCGAGGTCAGGGAGCTATTCATTGACCGGCCTCCTCGCCCTGCCAGGGCGCATCGAACAAGGGTTTGTACAGCGACTCACACCAGCCGGAAAAGAGCTCGCTGTCTTGCAGAGCGGCAAAATCCGGGTATTGGCGCAACAGTGCCGTGCTTTCGGCGCGTTCGCCGTTAGTGTTCTGACCATCGCCTTCATAAGCTTTACGCGCCGCAGCTTCAGCCTTGAGATCGTCGCCGGCCTGAGCCAGCCAGGCAAACGCCGTCTTGGCGGCGACCGGTAACGGATGCTGCATACCGTTGAGCCAGCCGCTCAACAGATAACCCAGGCACTCACGGGCGGCGTCTACCTCCAGAGGCGGCAACAGCAGGGTTTCATCGCTGGCCACCAAGGCGGTGGTGAGGCTCAGGTCACAAGCCGAAGCCGCCAGATGATTGACCCATGGACGGATCAGACGATGCCATTTGCGGGTCTTTTGCGAGCCGATGGCATTGGGCACCACGGTGACCGCCAGCAACTGACCTTGAGCATTGCGATGCAAGCCGCCCAGCCAGCCTTCAAGACGCACCTGGCGGTACTCGAAGCTGACCGGCAAAGCGCTATGGACCGGCTCAGGCCAGCGGCTGAGCAATGATTGATAACGTTGCAGTACATCCGGTAACGGCGCGATCAGTTCGGCCTGCATTGAGGTGCCGAACCCGGCCATCGGCAACAGACCGCTGCCCTGCAAGCGTTGCGCCTGGGACTGCATGGCCTGGTCGCTGTTATCCAGGTCGAGCAGCGCCGCAGCCAGCAGGCTTTCACTGAGCCCATAGCGTTGCAGCGCATCAAGCACGAACGGCTCTTCATCAGCCAGTGGTGCCTGGGCCTGATCGAAGAAAATTTTCAACCGCTGGGTATAGAAATGCTTGACCGGATTACGCAAGAAATCCTGCAACAGCGCCAGCGTCAGCGGCTCTTGTGGATCATGGGCAGACAATTGGGTCTGCTCCAGAGGCGCTGCGTCGCCGCTGTGCAGCGCCTGCCACTCACGGGCAAAACTGAAGTAGCCATAACCTTCATGAAAATACCGGGCACTGAACGGCTGTAGCGGATGGGCCAGGGTCAGCGCGTTGAGCAGAGCTTCACCGCTCGTCAGGTCAGACTCGTCCTGCGCGAGTCGCCAACCACTGGCCAGGTGATCACGCAGTTGGCCGATCAGCACCGAAGAGGGCCGCTCGCTGTTGTCCCGGATGCTGTGGCCGACCCAACTGATATACAGCTGGTCACGGGCCGACAACACGGCTTCAAGCAACAGATAACGATCATCCTCGCGACGTGAGCGGTCACCGGGGCGGTAATCACTGCCCATCAGGTCGAAGTCCAGCGGCGGCTGCGCGCGCGGATAGTCACCGTCGTTCATGCCCAGCAGGCAGACCACCTTGAACGGAATGGCACGCATCGGCATCAGTGTGCAGAAGTTGACCGAGCCGGCGAGGAAACGCTGCGACAGACGCCCTTGATCGAGACCGGCCAGCCAGGCTTCGCGTACCACCGTCAGCGGCAATGGATCGAGCAAACCGACTGACTCACAGGTCTGTAGCCAGTCCTCACGGAGGTTCTCCAACTGCACCAGCAGGTAGTCATCGTGTTCGCTCTGCGCCTGGAAAAACACCTGAATGAGGTTCTGCAGACGCACACCCCAGTCCTGCGCAGTGGCCTGCGTGGAAAGCTCGGCATGCGCCACATCCAGCGCATCAATCAAGGCCACCAACGGGCCGATCAGCGCGGCGTCCAGGCCGCCGATTTCATCGTAAGGTTCGATGTCCTGAAACGCGGCGCCGGAGCCTACTGCATACCCCAAGAGCATGCGCTGTAAGCCAAATTGCCAGCTATTCTGCTCCAGCGCCTCGGGCAATCCGAGACCTTCGCGCTGACTGGCATCCAGCCCCCAGCGCACACCGGCGCCTTCGATCCAGCGATGCAGGGTCGGCAGGTCACGCTCCTTGATCCCAAAGCGGGCACGCAGCGCCGGGACATCCAGCAGGTCAAGGATTTCACTGACCGGAAAACGGCTGTCGGGCAGCTTGAGCAAATGCTCCACCGCGATCAGCAGCGGCTCGCGACCACGCTGGCCCTGGTCTGCCAGGGTGAAGGGGATGAAGCGTTTGTCGTCGCGCTCAAGCTGGCCGAACACTGCGCGGATGTGTGGCGCATAGCTGTCGATGTCCGGGACCATGACGATCACATCGCGGGGGCGTAACTGCGGATCTTTGCTGAACCGGGCGAGCAACTGATCATGGAGAATCTCCACCTCGCGCTGGGCACTGTGGGCCACATGAAAGCGGATCGAGCGGTCTTGCAGGGTATCGACTGCGGGCCATAGCTCACGGGTTTCGTCCAGCGGGCGCAGTTCCAGAATATCGTCCTGCAACTGGCTGAGCATGTGGTGTGGCTCGCCCTCGCTGAACAGGTCAATGCGCTCGTCCTTGAAGCAGAAACGATAGCTGTGCGGGTTGTCGTGACTGTCCAGCAGGTTGATGTAATCACGGCCTTGCTTGCCCCAGGCTGCGAGCAACGGGTGCGCGTGCTGATGCAAAGTCTGTGGATCAAGCACCTGAGGCGTACCGGGTTTACGTGCCTGGCGCTTGTATTGGTGACGCAGCAGGTCTTTGTCAGCGACGATATCGGCCCAGTGGTGCCGACACGGGTTATGCACACACAGCAGCACCTGACTGAACCTGGCCAGACCGGCCAAAGCCTCCAGCGCCTGGGCCGGCAACGATGAAATACCAAAGACGATGACCCGTGGCGGTAACCCCGGCACCGCATCGGTCATGGTCTGAACCCGCTCGATGAAACGCTGATGCACTCCGGCACGGCTCTGGGCCATACCGGCAACACCGACATCGTGCAGCAGGGCGCGCCACAGTTCGGCCTGCCAGATATTGGCCGGGTTCAATGGCTTGATTTCGCCGCGCACCGAACGTAACTGATGGCGACCGGCAGCCCAGTCTTCCAGCCAGTCGGCGCGATACACCTGATACTGGTCAAAGAGGTCAGCGAGACGCTCGGACAATTGATAACGCTTGCGCAGGTCGGTGTCTGCGGTCAAGAACCGTTGCAGCGGCTCGAAGTGTGGCTGATTGATCAACTCCGGTAGCAACCGCATCAGCCGCCAGGTCAGGGGCGCCTTGTCCAATAGAGAGGTCTGCGGGATCTCGTCGCGGCCCAGTACGGCGCGGTAAAGCTGCCACATGAAACTGCCCGGCAGTTGCACATCGATAGCGGCGGCAATGCCGCAACCGCCGAGGTCGTCATCCTCGGTATCTTCGGCCAGGGCAAGCTTGAGCCATTGCGCGATCCCGTTGCTCTGTACCAAGGCAATTTCATTCTCCAGCGGCGCCAGAGGGTAACGCCGCATCCAGGACACCACCAGGCTGCGCAACTCATCCAGTCGATTGCCATGAACCACCATGAAACCGGCGTTCAGTGAGGTAGTGTGTGGCATGCGTGCATCCCTGACCTATTGGAAGAATAGCCAAGCGCGCACCATAAGGGCTAAGCAGGGCAGCGTCCAGTTGCAACAGCTTCGCGAGCAAGCTCGCTCCCACAGCGATTTTATTTCGCGCAAAGCAAAACCCCCGATCGCAGAGCGATCAGGGGTTCTGTGTTTGAATCTTGACGATGACCTACTCTCACATGGGGAAGCCCCACACTACCATC